>NZ_CP045997.1:4717283-5017283 GCF_010233585.1 Spirosoma endbachense | reverse complement strand
CTCGGCATCACGAAAGACCACATCGGCAGGCCCGAATCCGAAGGCGGCATCAGCGTTGAAGAGTACAACCGCAAGTGCCGCGAAACAGTCATGCGCTTCACCGACCAGTGGAACGATCTGACCCAAAAAATGGGCTATTGGGTTGACCTTGACAATCCATACGTCACCTATAAAAACGAATACATCGAATCAGTGTGGTATTTGTTGAAGCAGTTATACGATCAGAACCTGCTCTACAAAGGCTACACCATTCAGCCCTATTCACCCAAAGCCGGTACGGGCCTAAGCTCACACGAGTTGAACATGCCGGGCACCTACAAGGATGTTCGTGACACAACCATTGTAGCCCAGTTTAAGGTGAAACCCAGCGGCAAATCGGGGTTCCTTTTCTTCGACTCTGCCGATGCCGATGTATATATACTGGCCTGGACCACCACGCCCTGGACATTGCCCGCCAACTCCGCCCTCACCGTCGGAGCGAACATCGACTATGTGCTGGTAAAAACGTACAACCCATATACACACCTCATGGTGCATGTGGTGATGGCTAAAAACCTGGTCGGACGCTGGCTTAACGAAAAAGGGCAGGTCGATACGATTCACAGCCCCGCCTTCGATACGTATTTGCCGACCGATAAAATAGCTCCGTGGACCATCGTTTCTGAGTTTAAAGGCCTTCACCTCGAAGGTATCGAGTACGAACAGCTCATGCCTTACGTCACTCCGGAAACCCCTGCATTCAGAGTGATTCTGGGGGATTTCGTTACCACCGAAGATGGTACCGGTATCGTGCATACATCGCCAACGTTTGGTGCCGATGACTTCAGAGTTGCCCAGGCTGCCGGTATACCACCCATCATGGTGAAGGATGAAACCGGCAAAGATGTCCCCATTGTGGATAAGCACGGCCTGTTTGTGGACGAAATCACGGATTTTGCCGGACGCTATGTGAAGGAGGAATATTACTCCGACGAAGAACGTGCTGATCCGGATTTCAAGCCAACCGACGTTCTGATCGCCATCAAGCTCAAAGAAGAAAATAAAGCATTTCGGGTCGAGAAATACGAACACCCTTACCCGCACTGCTGGCGGACCGACAAGCCGATCCTGTATTATCCACTCGATAGCTGGTTTATCCGCACGACGGCCAAGAAAGATCGGCTGGTAGAACTGAATAAAACCATAAACTGGCAACCCGAAAGCACGGGCACGGGCCGTTTTGGCAACTGGCTCGAAAATCTCGTCGACTGGAACCTCAGCCGAAGCCGGTTCTGGGGAACGCCGTTGCCTATCTGGCGCAGCGAAACAGGTGAAGAAGTATGCGTTGGGTCGGTCGATGAATTAGTGAAAAATTGTGAATTAGCGAATGAGCAAATGAGCGAATGGGTTCGTGAAGGAAAAACCGAATACCAACCCTATCTCGACGCTAACTCTTCGTTCATTCAATCATTCAATCAATCAACATTCGACCTGCACCGACCTTACGTTGATGAGGTTTATTTCGTTTCGGAATCGGGCCGAGTCATGCAGCGGGAGTCGGACCTGATCGATGTTTGGTTCGATTCAGGGGCTATGCCGTATGCCCAGTGGCACTATCCGTTTGAGAATCAGGATGTATTCCAAAAGGCATTCCCGGCTGATTTTATCTCGGAAGGCGTTGACCAGACGCGCGGCTGGTTCTTCACGCTTCATGCCATTGCGGGGATGCTATTCGATTCGGTAGCGTTCAAAAATGTGGTATCAACAGGTCTGGTGCTCGATAAAAACGGCAACAAAATGTCGAAACGACTCGGCAACGCTGTCGATCCGTTCGCGACACTGGCACAATACGGTGCCGATGCTACGCGCTGGTACATGATCACAAATGCCGAGCCCTGGGATAACCTTAAGTTTAATACGGAAGGTATTGGGGAAGTGCAACGAAAATTATTCGGTACGCTGTCGAATACCTATAATTTCTTCGCGCTCTATGCCAATCTTGATGCGTTTCATTTCGATGGCCGAACAGTCCCGGTAGCCGAACGCCCCGAACTCGACCGCTGGATTCTGTCGAAACTACAATCGCTGATTCTGGAGGTTGAACAACAGTTCGATAGTTATAACCCGACCAAAGCGGGTCGTGCTGTTCAGGATTTTGTGAACGATCAGTTGTCAAACTGGTACGTTCGTCTGTCGCGTCGGCGGTTCTGGCAAGGTGAAATGACGATCGACAAGCGCGCAGCTTACGAAACACTGCACGAATGTCTGACAACCGTGTCGCAGCTCATGTCGCCCATTGCGCCATTTTATGCGGATTGGCTCTATCGTAATCTGACAGGCGGAGACAAATCCGTGCACCTGACCGACTTTCCGGTGGCCGAACGATCCTTGATCGATACCGAACTGGAAATATCGATGGAATTGGCTCAGGATACCTCCTCGCTGGTTCATTCATTGCGTAAAGGCCATAAACTGAAAGTTCGCCAACCACTGAGCCGGGTACTTATCCCCGTTCTTAGTACGGATACACGCCGACAAATCGAACACGTTGCACCCATTATTATGTCGGAGGTAAACGTGAAAGCCGTTGAATTTGTGGACGATGCCAGTGGTATTCTGAAAAAGAAAGTCAAGCCAAACTTTAAAGCCCTTGGCCCAAAATTTGGCAAACAGATGAAGGAGGTTGCGGCTGCTATTTCAGCCATGACTGATGACGAACTCAAGGAATTAGAAGCCGTTGGCAGTTGGCAATTGGCGGTTGGTACGATTGCGCTATCCGATGTTGAAATTCTGACCGAAGACATTCCGGGGTGGCTCGTAGCCAGCGAAGGCGGGCTGACCGTTGCGCTCGACGTAACGGTAACCGACGAACTGCGTCAGGAAGGTATTGCCCGCGATTTTGTAAACCGGATTCAGAACCTCCGGAAAGATCGCGACTTCTCGGTTACCGACAAGATCCGAATCTCACTGGAGCGCAACGACGACCTGCTGGTCACTGCTATTGAGGCCAATCGGGAGTATATTCAGCAGGAAGTTCAGGCGGTTTCGCTTGATTTAGTGGGTGATCTGAACGGTTCAGCAACGGAATCCACGGCGGCAGAAATTGAGATGGATGAATTTCAACTTCGGGTTAAAGTCGAGCGTGCGTAAGCCGTTAACTAACAATACAAATAGGTTATTCATAAACTAAAAAGGTCGCCTTGCGTAAGGGCGACCTTTTTAGTTTATCGGTCCTGGGGTATCACAGCAGAGCTTTCTGTTACGACTGATAATGAATGTTACATAAAGTCCTAATAAATAGACAGTCGGCACGAAACTTGTAAGGGATAATGCAAGACCTATTCGTCCATTCTGGCAGCCGATTTCAAGTAAGCCAGATAGTTTCTGCCTGTTCATCTTCTAAATCACAACACAGCCTTGATGGAATCTTTACAAAACACACTTCGATCCTTTGTTAATAGTTATCAATCTGTCATGTGGCGACTTCGTGAATGCCGGCTTAACGATGAACAATTAAGTACGCTTATAGGTCTTAGCAGCGGAGCTGTGCGTAATCGTCGTGCAAAACCTGACCTCTGGAAACTCTCGGAAGTAGAACGATTAGCTGCTTTTTTCAATGTGCCAACAACTGCCTGCCATCAAATGAATCAACTTCTCCATGAGTTGCCCAATCGGTGGACAATTATGCACGAAAGTGAGCGTCGACGAATTGAGCGCCTGTTATCGGTCAGACGGTCTCAGTTTGAAACCTATAACCATACCGACTGGCCAGTGCGTCACCTTCTCAAAATGCATCGGGTTCTGGCCGTTGATAATGAGTAGCCATTCGAGCTTGTATACCTCTGAACGGCAACACTCATAGCACCTGGCTGATACCGAACAGAATTACAAACAGCAGGGTTGATAAGGCAAGTTGGCCAAGTCGGGCGTTAAGCTCGGCCGGACGTTTGTGGGTAGCAACAGCCCGCCCGTTCAGCACGAACAAGGGAAAAGCAAGCACATAGCTATACCCCGATAACGTGGCATCGGTCAGGAAGGAATAAGCCAGCGCACAAAACATACCGGTAAGTAGCAGCCCCCAATGGTAACGGATGGCCAGTTGTAAACCCAGTCTCGCCGGAATTGAACGTTTACCGGTCAGCGTATCAGTTTCTATATCACGGATATTATTGATATTCAGCACACCCGTAGCGAACAAGCCAACGCTGGTAGCGGGCAGAAGCAGAATCGGGCTGAACGATAACGTATGCAGAAAATACGTCCCCAACACACCTACCCAGCCGAAGAAAATCAAAACGGCGATATCGCCAAAACCAGCATAGCCATAAGGACGCTTCCCATTGGTATAGCCAATAGCGGCCGCAATACTGAGCAGACCAAGAACCAGAAAAAACCAGAACAGCTTTGGGCCTGCATCAAAAAAGGCGACGACCAAGAGCCAGATACCGCTAATCAACGACAACACCGCCGTTACAATAATGCCCCGCATCATTGCTTCTTTGGTGATGTCTCCAGTAGCAACGGCCCGGCGCGGTCCGACACGAAGTTCAGTGTCTTTGCCCGATACAGCGTCGCCATAATCGTTGGCAAAATTGGAAAGAATTTGCAGGCAAATAGTCGTCAATGCAGCCAGCAGGGCAATCTGCCAGCTAAAATGGCCGGTAGTTGTCGATGATCCGGCGGCCAGGAAACTGCCCAGAATAATACTGGCCAATGCCAGCGGTAATGTGCGCGGTCGAGCCGCAGCAATCCAAGACTTCATACTGAATACTGTAAAATGAACAATGGATAATGATCAGACTGGCGATGAACCAATCCTGTCATTATCCATTGTTCATTACTCATTTTACATTACATGCCAATGGCTTTCTTAAACTCTTCGTCTTCTGGCTTTACTTTAGAAGCAAAGAAATGAGTTAATTCGCCTTTTTCATTGATAACATATTTGCAGAAATTCCAGGTTGGAACCTTGTCATTCCATCCATTCAAGTCTTTGGTAGTAAGCCATTTGTACAACGGAGCCTGATCTTCGCCCAAAACCGACACTTTCTCGAACATCGGGAATGTAACGCCGTAATTTTTCTTACAGAACTCAGCAATTTCTTCGCTGCTACCTGGCTCCTGACTCTTAAAATTATTAGCTGGGAAACCCAGTACTACAACCTTATCACCGTGTTCTTTATAAAACTTTTCCCAGTCAGCATACTGTGGGGTAAAGCCGCATTTCGAGGCTACATTCAGAATCACAACCTTTTTTCCTTTAAATCCGCTCAGAGCAACAGGTTTGCCATCAAGCGATTTTACGGTGAAATCATAAAGGCTTTTGGTTGGGGCCGGGGCATTAGACGGAGCGACCGCTACTTCGCGTTTGTCGCTGAAAATACCTTTAACGAGGGTAGATAAAGACATAAAACTGCTTGCAAAAAAAGCTACGGCAACGACTGCCAATAGAGTTACTGTTTTTTTCATGGTTATTTGGTTGTTGTATAGAGTTTGGAAGGAAATGTTTGCTGAACCTGAAGGACTGGATTTACATTTTTTCAGGCACCTCTATGCCCAATAAACCCATTGCCTTACGAATAGTTTCACCGACTGATTTAGAAAGGATTAAACGTGTATGTAGCTTAACCGCATCCGTTTCTTTCAGAATCGACAGTTTGTCATAAAACTGATTGAATGTTTTCGCCAGTTCATAGGCATACTGCGCAACATACGATGGTGCATAGGCATCACCTGCTTCGGCCACCCGCTGTGGATACTGGCTTAACAGGAACACCAGTTGCTGCTCAATTTCATCAAGTTCAGTTGTTGTAACCGATCCTTCCAGCGAAACACCCATATCACTGGCTTTTCGCAAAACCGACCGTATACGGGCATGAACATACTGAATATAAGGCCCCGTATTGCCGTGTAAATCAACCGATTCAGCCGGATTGAACTGCATCCGTTTCTGCGGGTCAACTTTCAGTAAATAATATTTCAATGCACCGAGTCCCAGCATTTTGAAAAGGGCTGTTTTCTCATCGTCACTGAATTCATCGAGTTTACCTTTAGCCGCTTCATCGGCAGCAGTCGAAGCCGCGTCGATGGTTTCCTGAATGAGATCATCCGCATCGACAACCGTACCCTCGCGGGACTTCATCTTACCCGTCGGCAAATCGACCATGCCATACGACAGGTGATACAACCCATCGGCATACTCCCGGTCTAACCGATGCAGAATCGCAAATAGTACATTGAAATGGTAATCCTGCTCGTTGCCTACAACCCAGATCTGCCGATCATTATGGAAATCCTGAAATTTCAGATCGGTCGTGCCAAGATCCTGCGTCATGTACACCGATGTACCGTCGGAGCGAAGAACCAGCTTCTGATCCAGTCCCTGTTCTGCCAGATCGATCCAGACAGAACCGTCATCTTTACGATAGAACACGCCCTTTTGTAACCCTTCTTCAACAATTTCTTTCCCCAGCAGATACGTATTCGACTCGTAATACGTCTTATCGAAACTAACCCCGATACGCTGGTAAGTAGCATCGAACCCTTCATATACCCAGGCATTCAACTGGCTCCAGAGCGCTACCGTTTCAGGATCGCCCTGCTCCCATAGCCGCAGCATTTGCTGCACTTCGAGCATCAGCGGGGCTTTTTTCTCGGCTTCTTCTTTGGGCATCCCCTGCCCTACCAACTCTTCTATCTGCGCTTTGTAAGCCTTATCAAAAAGTACATAATACTTCCCGATCAGGTGATCGCCCTTCATGCCCGTCGACTCAGGGGTTTCCCGATGACCCGACTCATCGGCACTAAACCGCTTGTAAGCCAGCATCGACTTACAGATGTGAATACCCCGGTCGTTGACAATGCAGGTTTTTGCAACAGTATACCCGTTGGCGGCCAGAATCCGGCTGACCGAATCGCCCAGAAAATTATTACGCAAGTGCCCAAGATGCAGCGGTTTGTTGGTGTTCGGCGACGAAAACTCAACCATAACCGATTGTTCCTTCCTGGGTGATGTGCCAAAAGCGGGGTTGGCCGAAATGTCATTCAGCACGGTAACCCAGGCGGCATCGGCAATACTGATGTTCAGGAATCCCTGCACAACGTTAAAACCGCTGACAATCGAACTGTTCTGCGTTATCCAGCTACCAATCGCCTGTCCGATCTGGGCAGGAGCCTGTCGGAGCGCTTTGGTGAGCGGAAACGTCACGAACGTATAAAGACCTTCAAATTCTTTCTTCGTGGGTTGGAGTACAATTTCGCCCGCATCCTGTTGATACAGCTCCGAAATGGCCCGTTGAATGGTATGCTTTACTTCTTCCTGAATATCCATTGGTTTGCGAAACCGCACGAACGGGCGGTTTTCCGGGTGCAAAAGTACGAAATGTAGTTCGGCTGTTATGTAGCTCAGGCGTAGGCATTTGTTTTTTTATCGCATCAAAACAGGATGCCTACCCTCTGGCTAACTTGCCCAGTCGTTTCAGTCCATCCTCAACGGCAGCACTAAACGGTTGCCCAAAGCTGATACGAAGGCAGTTTTGATAGAGTTGCTGAGCCGTAAAAACGGCACCGGGAGTAACTGAAATACCTTCCAGAAGCGCCTGCTGGCTAATTTGAACGGTATCAATTAAATCAGGTAGCTCAACCCATAGCACAAAACCTCCCTCTGGATTAGTAAAGCGTGTCCCCTCCGGAAAATAGGCACTGATGGCTTGCTGGTAACGTAAACTCGTCAAATGAAAAGTTTGCCGAAGTTGTCGTAAATGATGATCGTAGCGGCCATGGGCCAGAAAATGAGCTAATGCTGCCTGTGTAAGCGTTGGACAGGTACGGGAAAAGACAGCTTTCTGGCGGTTGATTGCCGAACCGAACCGCCCTGGTAATACCCATCCGATGCGATAACCGGGTGCCAGCGATTTCGAGAATGAACTGCATACCATAACCCACCCTTCAGTATCGAAGCTATGGCATGTTCGTGGGCGCGTTTTGCCAAAGTAGAGATCACCATACACATCATCTTCAATGAGTGGTGTCTGATAACGGGCCATCATCTGCACCAGTCGCTGCCGATCAGTATTCATCAAACAACTGCCCAGCGGATTACTGAATGTCGGTGTTAGTAAACAGACCTGCACGACGCCAGCCTGAAGGGCCGTTTCCAGTGCGTCAAGGTCGACACCCGTGGTCGGATTTGCGGGTAGTTCGAGCACATTTAGCCCCATTTTTTCAAAAGCCTGGAAAAACGCAAAATAAGATGGACTTTCGACCGCTACCGTATCGCCGGGTCTGGTAACCGCTTGCAGGCAAAGTACTACGGCTTCCATACAGCCAGCGGTGATGATCACCTCATCGGGTGATACGACCGACCCACTCCCAAAGGCCAGACGAGCAATTTGCTGCCGTAATTCGGCATTACCCTTCCCATCTTCATACGTTGTTCCTCCGGCCGGAGCAGTACGCAGCGCATGGATCATGGCCTTCTGTAGCTTAGCAACTGGCAATAAATCAGGTGCGGGTACGGCGGCAGCAAAGCGTAATGGCCCATCGGGCTGGTTGTAGAGACGACTCAGCAATTCGTCATTGCTTAGTGTCTGCACGGTGGCATCGGGCTGCGACACGCTGGGTAATGCGTAGCTTTTTGCGGGATTATTACGAACGTAATAACCCGACTTTGGCCGGGCCTCTATCCGCCCCTGCGCTTCCAGATGATAATAAGCCTGAAACGCTGTAGTAAGGCTTACCCCATGCTCCTCGCTCAATCGGCGAACGGAAGGTAGCTTATCGCCTACCCGTATTACCTGGCTATCAATAAGCTGACGAATTTTATCGGCAATTGACACGTATAAAAACGCTGTATTCATTCGATCGAACTTTACAATCTGATATGGTCAAAAATAACAAAACTGTATCTGTTATGCTCAAGGAAGAACCAGGACTTTTGTAGAAAGTTTCAAGTAGCTATGCCAGTATCATCTTTTCAGAACGACTTAATCAACCTCCCATCATTGCTCGATGCCATTCAGCAACTGGCGTTGACCCATATTCAGAACCTTTCAACGATTCATATTTCGCCCAAAACCAGCAATATACCATCGGCAAATCTGCCCGAAATGGGCCAGGGAGCTACTTTTCCACTGCACTGGTTCACCGAACATTATCAGGCGTTGATGACAGCTTCTGCTGGCCCACGATACCTTGGCTTTGTTACGGGCGGCACAACACCAGCCGCACTGGCGGGCGATTGGCTAGTGTCGGCCTTTGATCAGAATACCCAGTCGATTACGCCGGGTTCGGGCGATTGTTCGGCTTTACTGGAGCAGGAAGCCATCCGATTGTTAACGCAACTCCTCAATCTGCCGGATGCTTTCATGGGCGGTTTCGTAACCGGTGCTACGATGTCTAATTTTACGGGACTGGCCGTTGCCCGGCAGTGGTTCGGCGCTGAGTATGGACTGGATATAGCCACAGAAGGGCTCCGTCAGGATGTGCCGGTACTGTCGGCTACCCCACATTCATCGGCAGTAAAAGCCCTGGCGATGCTGGGAATTGGCCGAAATTCGCTTCGGTTCGTACCTACGCTCCCCAACCGGGAAGCCATTGACCCGGCAGAACTGGAATTGGCCATTGAAGAACTGAAAGGTGAACCGTTTATTCTGATCAGTAGCGGGGGCACCGTCGACACCGTTGATTTCGACGACATGGCGTTTATTGGCGATCTGAAAAAACGCTACCGGTTCTGGTGGCATGTCGATGCGGCATTTGGTGGTTTCGCAGCCTGTTCTCCGGCTTATGCACACCTCCTCAACGGTTGGGAACTGGCAGACAGCATTACCATCGATGGTCATAAATGGCTAAATGTACCGTACGATAGCGCTGTTATTCTCACACGCACCGAACATGCCCATTTGCAACGCGATACCTTCAAAAATGCCAATGCGCCCTATCTTGGCGATCCGTTGCAGAATTTCTCGTACCTGAATTTCGTACCCGAAAACTCCCGGCGATTCAGGGCGTTACCTGCCTGGTTTACACTCATGGCCTACGGGCGCGATGGCTATCGGGCACTGGTCGAAAACAGCATAACACGGGCGCAGCAATTAGGGCGGTTGCTGGACGAATCAGCCGTGTTTTCTCTGGCTGCTCCCGTCCGGCTGAATGTTGTTTGCTTTACGCTGAAAGCAGGACAAACAAATGACATCAACACCCGCCTGAACGACATACTGACCCACCTAAAACAACGTGGACGTGTATTTCTGACCCCAACCGCTTACAAAGGTATTCCGTGTTTGCGGGCGGCCTTTGTCAACTGGCAAACGACTGATGCTGACGTACAGATTGTGGTTGATGAACTACTAACGGCCTGGCAGGCAGTGCAACCCGTGGACCAATGATTTAAGGCTTTAATATGGTGGTTCCCTCAGCAACCGTTTTTACTTTTTCTTTGGAGAAAAACACGGGAAAATAACTGTTTTCAGCCCAGATCGGGAACAGGTCGCCATAGTGTGGACTGTCAGGATTGCCCGACTGACCCGGATTGTTGACGCCCAGGGTTTTGTCCCAATCTTCGGTATCGACCAGAATCCGGAACGAGGCACCGTGAGCCTGGTTCAGATCGTTACCCGTTGCGTTAACCGTTTCGCCATAGCCACCCCGCGCCACTGGACCCAGGTTGATTTTTTTCTGCATCTCTTTATCGACCAGGTCGCTGAGTGGATGTGTGATGGTAATATGCTTGTTTTTTCGCTGCCCATACGCCCATTCGTCCATGTCGCTACCAAGCCGTTTGGTGAGTTCAGCAACGGCGCGATCCATGCAGAAAAGTAACAGACTATCGCGAGCGGCCGTTGGAATGAGCAACGCATCGAAGACTCGCTTAGAAGGCATCGTTTTAAAATAAGGCTGAGCGTTCTTCGGGACTTTTTGCTGATAAACGGCCTGTTTTAGTTGTCCCTCCCAGGCCACATAAATTGAAGCCGCTACCGAGCTGGGATCAAGTTTATAATCCCACCGGCGCAGGCGGGCCAACGCCTGTTCGGTTCGATCGGTCGGCGATGACAGGTTTTGCAGCAATGGCACCAGTGTTCGGGCCGGAATAGACAGATAGTCGGCCTGAAGCGCCATAAAATCGACCATACTTTTGCGTTTCCCATCGTTCAGCACCTCTTCGATACGGTGCGCCCGGCTGGGTGCGGCCCAGGTCCATCCGATTACATCGCGGTGAGGGAAATTAGTTGGCGTGAGGTTGTTATTGGCCGTTGCAACGTAACCCTCAGGCGGATTCAGTTTGCCGGGAAGTTGTTGAATCGGCAGATAACCACTCCATTCATAACGACCATCGCCCGGTACAGGCACCAGGCCTGTAAAGTTTTTCCGGATTGGGGCCAGCCCTACAGCCTGCCAGCCAATAGTGCCCGTCTTATCCGCCCAGATCATGTTTTCGCCCGGAATTCGGCTGTAGGTGCAGGCCTGCCTGAACTCCGTCCAGTTATGGGCCTGATTCATACGTAGGCTGGCCAGATAGGGCGAACAACCTGTTTCAAGCCATCCGGCCCGCACGGCGTAGGCTTTGTGATGTTGCTTATCTTCGAAGACAACCGGGCCATGCTGTGTGTATTTCAGTTCTGCCCGAACGGATTGACCACCTTTTACCGGAATTGTTTCGGACAGGGTTTTCATGGTCGCCCAGCGGCCTTTGTATCGGTATTGATTGGGGTTAGCCGGATTGGTATCGTACACATACAAATCCTCATTGTCGGTTTCAAAGATCGTTAGTCCCCAGGCCCCATACTCGTTATGGCCTACAGAAATGCCGGGCAATGTCGGTTCACCCGCTCCAACTACGTTCCAGCCGGGCGCATTAAGATGCACCCAATACCGCAATGAGGGCGTAGATTGCGCCCTGTGCGGATCATTGGCCAGCATTGGGTAACCACTAGCCGATTTGCTCCCCGAAATAATCCAGTTATTGGAGCCGACATATTGCTTTTCCGTGTCGAACCAGTCGTCTGCTGAACGATTCGATCGTTTTGCCTCATCCTCATCGGCTTTGGTTGGCCGACCTTTGAACTTCAACGGCAGGCGAAAGGCTTCGTATAGTTCCAGAATTGGCTGAAACAATTCATCACCGTTAACATGCAAGGTCAGGTCTGGATCGCCATTTTTTGCCAGCGGAACGGCTGGCTGTGGGTGAAACCACTGCAATTCGCGGAGTTTGTCTGCTCCGATGAGTTTAACCAGTCGCCCGTAGTTTAGTTCGTCGCGTACGTTATAGGCAAGTCCCTGATGGCGGCTGATAACAACTTCGGGTGTCCATAGCCCTGGTTTCGTATCGAGCACCCGAAACTCGAAAGGGAGTTTCTCTGGTGTTTTCAGAATTTCGGTAATGTAGGCGTTGATCCCCTCCACAAACGCCCGAACGATTTGTGGGCCATGCGGATGATAGTGAAGCAGCTCTTTATTTATATCTCCCCTGAATCGAAACAATCGAGTGCCAATATCGCGCTTGGTTTCCTGTGGCCCAAGTAATTCGCCAACGGTACCCGTAGCCTGTCTACGCCATATTTCTAACTGAAAGAGTCGATCCTGAGCGGCTGAATAACCCTGAGCAAAAAACAGATCGTGTTCGTTTTTGGCGTAGATGTGATTAACACCCCAGCGGTCGCGGATTATTTCGACGGGTTGCTGAAGGCCAGGTGTTGATTGAGAACAGGCAGAAGAGATCGTAAGAATGAGCAGAAGTAAGGGCAGGAATCGTTGCATTGCACAGCGGAGATTTCTGAGTAAGATAACCAACAATCTGCATACACAACTTTAACAGGCTTTGAACAAGCACATTAACTTTGTTTTGTTACGTTAAGAATCGGATTAATACAATACTCATTACGTATGAAAACGCTCGCTACTTTTCTCCTGATTAGTTTACTGGTTGGATGCGTAACGATTCCATTTACTATAAAACCGAGGGACTTGTCAGATCATTTCCAGCAACTTATCAGGTATGTAGGTGTGGTTAATGGTCACATCTTCGAAGGCAAGCTACCCGAATCGCTACAGGCCATCAATTGAGAATACATCGATGGTTGCTTTTTGAATATTCCGGACACGGGCAAAAACAGCGGTGCCATTACTCCCGCCTTTTAAATCCGTATTGCCTTCCAGTGTTTCGATCGCATCCCCCAAAACAGCCGTTATGATCCCCGTATGAAACCAGTCATTATCCTGGGGATTTCGCAGGATAAACACATCGCCAATCTGAATTCGATCTGGTTTTTTGCGGATCAATGTACTGTCTAATAACCGGCCGTTTTCCTTCCCACTGAGTGCCATCGTATCGCAACTAAGCGTCTGGGGCATAATTGACGTGAAGCTGCGGCCCTGTGCAGAAGCCACCTGATCGAGCACCGTCTGCACAAAGCCTACGCACCACTTGAACGGTGCCCCATCGAATCCGTCGCAATAGCCGCGTACCCACGGCCCAAGGTTTTGCCCATCATCAGTCTGAATTTCGGCCGACCGCTGGTTTAAGTGCGCTTTTGCAACTTGTATAACGGCTTTCCGTGTATCGTTTATGGTGGGTTTTGCCTGAAAAGCAGTCGATAGCGGAGCACTCAGCCGGGCAAATAGTTCAGAGGTGACAATCCCCGTTTTAGGCAACTTGAGAACCGCCTGAAAATTCTGTAACGCCCGCTCGGTCGCCGGTCCAAACTGGCCATCAATGGCGGTTGTCAACACTGCCTGTGGATAACGTAACGCACTTAAACACAACCATTCCTGAATTCGCCGGACATCGGGACCCTGGCTGCCTTTTTTGAGTGTATCCGAAAAAAGTAGTTCGTTTTGGTAAGAGGTTTTGATCATACTACAGCTTAGCCCGGACCCCGCGTCCAGGCCACGTTTGGTGTACAGGCTATTCGTTCAGTTTCTCATTGTTCAAATGCCGCGTGGCATCACGGTTGTTTTTCTTTGCCAGATTTTTCGCGAAGGCATCGGTCAGGTCAATACCGGTCTGGTTGGCCAGGCAGATCAATACCCAAAGTACATCAGCCATTTCGTCGCCCAGATCTTTATTTTTATCCGATTCCTTCTCTGACTGTTCGCCATAGCGCCGGGCAATAATTCGGGCTACTTCACCAACTTCTTCGGTCAGCATAGCCATGTTGGTCAGTTCGTTAAAATACCGAACGCCGACCGTTTTAATCCACTCATCGACAGTTGTCTGTGCGTCTTTAAGAGTCATATAGTCGTAAAGTCAATTTGTTTCCCGCTTGAGTATCACCATCACATTTCGCGATTGTTGGTTAGTGCTGGAACTACAAGTACTGGATTTTGCCGCGAAGATAGCGGTCGGGTCATCAACTAAATCAACTTTACTGTACTACCGGGCGTTATAGCCAAAAGTAGAAGCTCATGTCGTTCGTTGCGCCCGTTACTATACAGAAAATCACCGGTACCAATCAAATCGAAGCACCTGACTTGCTGGCGGTTGAGGAGCCGCTTGAAATCCGGCTGGGATTTGGCCCAATCGACGACCGGCAGCAGCGCAGTGTTGCCGTTACGATGCGCACACCCGGCAATGACGAAGAACTGGCCATGGGTTTTCTGTTTACAGAAGGTATTATTCAGAAACCCGCCGATATCGTTTCGTGCCGACATTGTGTTCAGGATTCGGCCAAAGAAGGGAACGTTATCCGAGTCGAACTTAATCCGGATGTAGCGGTTGACTGGTCGCGGCTAACACGAAATACGTTTACCTCATCGAGCTGTGGACTTTGTGGCAAAACCACCATCGACGCTGTAATGGCCCTTACACCCGGTCCGATTTCATCTGATTTATTGATCGAACCAGCCATCCTGCATACCTTACCCGACCGGGTCCGGGCTACACAGCGAGCCTTTGCCTATACGGGCGGCATCCACGCGGCCGCCCTGTTCGATTCCAGGGGCGCATTACTACTCGTTCGGGAAGATATTGGCCGACACAATGCCCTGGATAAACTCATTGGGGCTGCCTTCTGGCAAAACTGGCTCCCATTAAGCCGTTATGGCGTATTTTTAAGTGGTCGTATCGGCGTTGAACTGGTCCAGAAAAGCTGGATGGCTGGTCTTCCACTGTTAGCCGCCGTGGGGGCACCGTCGAGTCTGGCCGTTCAGATGGCGCAGGAGGCCGATATAACCCTGGCCGGTTTTGTACGGGATGAGCGATTCAATATCTACAGTAAACCCAATCGGGTAAGCGCTTGAGCCGAACTGGCATGACAGCCGGTAAAATCTCGCCGAACAGCGGGCTTTACTCCTGCTTTTTATCATTGTTTATTCTGACGCTGGAGGAATAAGTAAACTCGCATTTGTAAGCCTTTCACTGAGAAGCGTATCACGGTTACTAATGCCGCTACAAATACACTTGGTACGCTTCTCAGTGAAAGGCTTAAAGCCATTGCTAAGGATACAGGAGATACTTTTTTCGCAAAACCTTAAACTGGTTCAATTCCTTTTTCCAGGCGCTCCGGATTACCTTTTCGGATTTCCCGTCCGTTATCATAATTCGTAAAAAGTCGTTGCCTGCCAGCTTATCGAAAGTGGCAGGCTTGGTAAAGAATTTGGTTTTGTCGGGGGCTTTATGGTAAAAATCGATGAGATATTTCAGGGTGAAGCCTTCTTTTTGGGTGTTTACACGTCGCAAGTCCAATCCATAGCATAATCGACCTTCGTTGGCCGGATTAAGAGCTCCCGGCCGGTCGCTCGGTGTAAACGTATACTGGCCATATTTGGGACTGGTACCGCCAATTACCTGAAACTGCATATCGGTACCGCGCCCAAAGTTGATTTCGGTACCTTCAAACAAACAGAGCGATGCGTATAGTAAAATGGCCTTTCTATTAGGCAGATTAGGCGTCGGCGGCACGGGTAAATCATAGGGCATCTGATGCGTGTAATTTTGGCAGGCAACTACTTTTAGGGTACAGGGTTTACTAGTTGCGAGCCAACCTTCGCTATTTATCATTCGGGCCAACTCGCCTACCGTCAGCCCATATACGATAGGCACAGGATTTAACCCGACAAATGAAGCAAATTTCCGATTCAGGACAGGCCCAGCCACGTAATGTCCGTTTGGGTTCGGGCGATCTAAAATAATGAGCGGTTTACCCGTTTCGGCGCAGGCTTCCATTATATAGTGCATTGTGCTGGAAAAAGTGAAGTAACGCACGCCTATATCCTGAATATCGAAAACCACGACGTCAACATCGTTTAGTTGTTCGACAGTGGGCTTCGTATTGGCTCCATAGAGCGACGTAATGGGGATTCCCGTTCTGGCATCAGTACTGTTATCGACTTTTTCGAGTGGGCTGGCAACACCTCTATAACCATGCTCGGGCGTGAAGATCATGGTGATAGTAACACCCAAACTCAATAAGCTATCGACTAAATGTCTATGGTTGCTAAATATAGACGTATGATTAACAACCACTGCGACCTTTTTCTTTTGCAGGTCAGGCAGATACTCACCCGTCTGTTCGCAACCCAATAGCAGGCTCTGTGCTATCAGGTTAAACGGTAGCATTAACAAGACGATAATAGCCAGGAGTTTAAAAAATCGTTGGCCCATATGATCGAAGGTCATGAAAGGTTAAAACAAGACAGGCAAATCAACTCACACAGCAAGGCAAATTCCTGAAAGTCAATCGATTACACGATCAGTCAATGTGTTAATTAATTCAGTTATTCAGAACAACTATCACGTAAATTACCAGCCGGTATTTTGTGTAAGATTTGGTGATAAAATCCGTTCATTCGTCGGAATCGGCCACAAATAATCGCGGGTCGTGTTAAACGATTTGATGAATGATGGCACCTCAATGGTTTTAACGGCATTATTATCTACGTAGTCGATGCCTCCAATTGAACCAACTAAAACCTTATCGCCAATTTTCCACCGTCGGAGATCATACAGTCGTAGTCCTTCAAACGCTAATTCGATAGTTCGCTCCCGACGGACAAGTTCACGCAAATCGGCTTGCGATTGCGGCAGCGTAATGGCCGGTAGTTTTACGTCGCCCCGAGCCCGAACTGCATTGATAGCATCCAATACACTCTGGTCTATTTGGTTTTGCTCGATTTTTGCCTCGGCATATGTGAGCAACACCTCGGCATAGCGTACCTGAATAATATTGATACCGCTGTTAGTGGGCGTGGCGGCATCGGCATTGTTTACATATTTGCGGGACGTAAACCCTGTTGCTGTTGCGTAAAACGTGCCACCGACTGCATCAGGTGTGTTGCTGGATGGCAATGAATTGAATACCTTTCCATTAGGCAGCAAATCGCCCGGTACATAAACCGTAAAGCCCAATCGTGGATCCCGGTTCTGATAAGGATTTTTCGGATCAAAACCGCTGGTTGGATCGTTAATAAGTTTGCCGTTAGCCATTGAATACATAATAGCCAACGCTTTTGTCGGCACGTAGGAATTAGACGCCAGGGCGGAGGTTTGCCCGTAAGGAGCCATCTGGTTAAATACCGGACTTGGGAGTACATCTTTAACATACTCCCGATCCAGAATCACCTCCGGGCTTCGCTCTCCTGCATAGCCGAACAGATCAGCGAATTTCGGATAGATGCTGTAAATGCCCGACTCCATAACGGCTTTGGCATCGGCTGCAGCCTGCTGATATCGACCAGCATACAGATTAGCGCGGGCTTTCATGGCCAGAGCCGCCCCTTTCGTAACCCGGCCAATATCAGTTCCAGTATAGCTGACAGGTAAAAGCGAAGCCGCTTCAGTTAGTTCTTTATCGATGAAATCCCAGATCTGGCTTATGGGTGTACGGGATAAGCCTTTCCCGTCCTCAATTGAAATCACTTTCGTAATAAGAGGAACATCACCGAAAAGAGCCGTTAATTTAATGTACTGATACGCTCTGAGGGCTTTGGCTTCGCCCTTCACGCGGTTAACGACGGTCTTGTTCGTAACCGGAATGGCATCGACATTATCCAGCACGAAATTGGTTTTCGTAACCCCAGCCCATAATGTTGACCACTGCGTGGCAATAACCGAATTCGACGCATCGTAGCTGTTTTTTTCGACCAGCGCATCGGCATTGAAGAATAAATTCACGTGGGCAATATCGCTGAATGCGTCGCGCTGAAACAGGGCTGCTCCGTCGTCTAACACCGCCGGATAAGCCGCATTGACAGCCAGCACGGCGTCGTTTTCAGTTTTCCAGAACAAATCCGTTGATAAGCGGTCGTTGGGGGGCTGCAGTAACAAATCGGTTTGACAACCACTCAAAACCAGGATTGACAAGGCAAGAAGCCCCGCTTTGATATAGTTTGTGTTCATTTTTCGTATTGTTAGTAGTTAAAACTGAACATTTAGCCCAAAACTCGTGACCGATACCTGGGGATAATAGGTGGCCCGGCCACTTCCTGCCTCGGCATCAAGACCCCACTCATTCAGTTTGGAAAAGGTTAATAGGTTCGTTGCCGACACATACACGCTGGCACTTTCCAGTTTCATTTTCTGCACTACTCTGGTTGGCAGATGATACATCAACTGTACGTTCTTTAGCCGCAGGTAGTCACCATTGATGACGAGTCGATCGGCGGTGTACATATTGAACAAATCCCGTTTCAGGGGTCGGGGAAAGCGAGCGTTCCGATTGTCTGGAGTCCAGTAATTGGTGCTCACGATTTTCGGAACAAAGCCTTCATTGTTGCCATTTTCGGCCAAAGCCCCCGCTAAACGGGCATCTCCACCGGCTGCTCCCTGAAAAAACAACGACAACTCGAAGTTTTTATAACCGATATTCCCGTTCAGCGAGTAGAGCAGTTTGGGGAATGAGCTACCAATAATGGTACGATCGTTGGCATCAATTTTCCCATCGCTGTTCAGATCGAGGTATTTCACATCGCCAGCCGCCCGGCCTGTAGTGATGGTTGGGTAGCTTTTGGCTTCGTCGTCGGTTTTAAAAAATCCATCGGTTTTATATCCCCAGAGCGAATTAATGGGAGTGCCTTCTTTTATGATAAACAGTGGATCGATATCACTCCCCGAAATATAGGGTCCCGTTCCAGCCAGACTGACTACCGTGTTTTTATTGGCCGAGAGGTTAAGAGTTGTACTGTATCGGACGTTTTTCGCACCTATATTCCGATAGCCGATTTGCCATTCGAAGCCTTTGTTTTCAACCTTACCCGCGTTTTGCGGGGGTGCCGCCAAACCAATCGTTGCCGGAATGGGCAAGTTCAGCAAAATGCCATCGGTTAGCTTAGTATAGTAGTCGAACCCAACGCTAAACCCTCTGAAAATCTGGGCATCGAAACCGAGGTCAACCTGAGTCGTAGTTTCCCAGGTTATGTTTTTGTTAGCCAATTGATTCGGCGAATACGAAATAGCAGTAGCCCCATTGAAGCCATACGATGAAGCCACCAGCGACTGATAATAGCTGTACAAACCAACTGACTGGTTGCCGGTTCGGCCCCACGAAACCCGTAGTTTCAGTTCATTAATAAATCTGGCTTTCTTCATAAACGACTCTTCCGAGATTCGCCAACCTGCCGAAAACGAAGGAAAAAAGCTATACACATTCGCACCCGTAAACCGCGATGACCCATCGTAGCGGGCGTTGGCTTCAAACAAATACTTGTCGGCAAATGAATAGTTGACACGGCCAAAGTACGAGCGCAGGCCAAACTGCGCATCCGAACCACCGTTGTTTTTGGTGCCATCATTAGCCCCCTGACTCAACGACTGAATGTCGTTGTTGTAAAAATTCTGACGATAGGCATACAATCCTTTAAACACATTGTTGATGGTCGAATAACCAACCAAGGCTTTCAGGTAGTGTTTTTGCAGGCTTGTCTCGTAATTCAGGTAATTGTTCCAGGTATATTCGGTGGAGTTTCTGAGCGTGTCGGCCAGTGAATTATTGATGATGTTCCGCGTTATGTTTTTGACCAGATCCACATTTTTATAGGCATTCGTGAAATTCTTCTGCCGAAAATTCTCGATCCGTAACGCCAGTTGGGAGGTAAATCGGAGCCCTTTTATGATTTCATAATCGGCCTTAAGGCTCGAAAATATACTTTCCTCTGTTCGTTTCGAGGTGCCGTCCTGCTCAGCCTCAATGCGGGGCGTAACGCCTTGGGTGCTCAATCCGTAGGTTCCGGTAATGCCCGGATACGTTCCCTCCAGCGTACTTAAATACCGGGGCGTGGCAAACAAGGTGCCATGGATGAATCGGTTAAATACTTCGCTTTCGTTGACTGGTGCAACTGTGTAGTTGTTCCGGTAATTAATATCGGTCGAAACGTTTATTTTTTTAGACACCTTAAAGTCGGAATTCAATCGAATATCCCGTAAATCGGCACCGTAGTCCAACGGCGCATCCAGAAGAGATGCCTGTTTTTGCTGGCGGATGCTCAATCGGGCACGAATACTTTCGCTGCCACCGCTTACCGAAATGCTATTGTTATACTGAGGGGCAACTCGAAGCATGGTTTTAAACCAGGAATTAACATCGGGATACAGTTCAGGATTGGTTTTATTCCCGTTAATGTATTCCTGGATGCCCGCATCCGTAAATTTAGCGGGCAACGCAATTTTGGCATTGTTATAGGCTACCTGCTCTAATTTCATGTAACTCGGCAAATCCATCGCTGGATTATTGACCGACCGTTGCAGGCCGTAAAACCCATTATAACTAACCGTAACTTTCCCCTCTTTTGCCCGTTTGGTCGTAATCATAATCACGCCATTGGCGGCTCTTGACCCATAGATGGCGGTTGATGCTGCATCTTTCAGTACAGAAATAGATTCGATATCGTTGGGATTAAGGTTGGTCAATTGCTGCTCGACGCCGTCTACAATCACGAGGGCTTCGTTACTGTTGCTCAGGGTCGTAACGCCCCGAACACGCAGGGTGCTGGTGGTGCGGCCCGGACTGCCGCCCTGGTCAAGCACGGTCAGACCGGCCACCTGCCCCTGTAAAGCCTGCTGGATGCTGGAATAAGGTCGCCTAACGAGTTCGGTGCCTTTAACGGTCCCTACGGCATTGGTCAGGCTTACTTTCGATTGCTGACCATAGCCCACCACCACAACTTCATCGAGCGATTTGGTATCTGTCGCCAGCGAAATCGAGATGTCGCTTCGATTGCCCACCTTCACTTCCTGCGTGATGAAGCCGATATAACTAAAGACCAGAATGGCCTGATCGTCTGGCACATCAATTGAATATCGGCCCTCTACATCTGTAACGGTGCCGCGGGTTGTACCTTTTATAACGATCGAAGCCCCGACGATTGGTTGTTTTTTTTCGTCGGTGACCTCCCCTTTCACGCTAGTGGCACTTTCTTTTTTTTCGATCGAGCCGATTTTGTTTTCGTTTGGCGCGTTTCTCGCTGGAGATTTACTCTTTCTGAGTAAAATTCGATTATTAATCACCTCGTAATCAATCATATTTGGAATCAACACTTCGTCCAGAACCGTAGCGAGTTTTCGGTTAGCTATATTGATCGTTATCCGTTGCTCAGAGTTGACCTTTGTACTGTATACAAATTTTACGTCGGCCTGTTTCTCGATTTGGCTCAAAACGGCGCGCAATTCAACCTGATCGCCACTGACCGATACGGTTCGATTCAGTACCTCCTGCCCACGGGTATCGTATGCCAGTGTAACACTCACACCTATGACACACATCAGCAACTGAGTAAGCGTGATTCTCATAAGTTTCCCCCAGTTTCTGGAGGTTTGTAAACCTTTTTTCATAGTTTTATTTGTTTTTCGTTGTACGGATGAAAAACTCTATCCCTTCCACAGATTGGCGTTTGTCAAGGGGTAGCTACACCAGCCGAAAATGCGGAAACATTTTCGGCTTTTTTATTAACAGCCTTCACCATTGATGAAAATAACCGTACCTCTTTTTTCGTAGGTGGCATCAATAGATTTGCAGATTAATTCTAATTGGATAAACATCGAGAGGGCATTCAAATCGGCGGTAATGTGGCAGTCTTTTGTTTTCGGATTGGTAATAACAAACTCGATTCCGTATAGCGTCGAAAGCGTATTCAATACCGTTTGTAAGGGCGTCGACTGGAATACTAACTGTGGAGCTATGTTTTCTACGGATGTAATAGGCATTGGCTTTTCAACAAGACCGGGGATGATATTCTGCGAGGCTTCATCAAACGTAACCTGCTGATTGGGCGTCAGAATTATACCGGCCCGTTCATTTTTGTGGTTCGATTTTTCGGTATAAATCGACACCCGGCCTGTAGCCACAGCTACTTCAATGGCATTGGCTTTTGGTTTTATCCGAAAACTTGTTCCGAGCACTTCGGTAATCAGCGTGCCCGAATGCACAATGAAGGGCTTCGTTATATCTCGTTTGACGTAAAAAAAAGCTTCGCCGGTCAGATACACTTCGCGCTTGCTTTGGTTGAATTTTTCTCCGTAAACGAGGCTACTTTTTTGTTTTAGCAGCACAACGGTTCCATCTTCCAGTTTTACTACCTGTTCTGCCGAGGTCGTGTTCTTCACTTCAATACCAGTGCGACCCAGCTTATTTGCCACCGCAAACGGTCCGTTTTGGGGAAGCAGTGAGGATGGCACTAACCAGAAAAGTCCCATTAAGAGACAGGCCGCTATACCACTCAGCCATGCGGCACGCATCCAGATAATTTTCGGTTGAATTTGCTGATCAACGTTTCGCCATATTCGTTTCTCAACCTTGCTTCTCTCAACTTTGGTGAAATCAGGTAACTCATCGGCCAGTTGTCGGTGCGACCATGCTAACAAGTATCGATCCTCTTCCTCAGAGGTTTTACCCTCCAGATAGCGTTCCGATAACTCGTTAAATTCTTGTTGTGTCATTATACGTTGATTTAATTATCTGACTGATAATGGCTTAAATTCTCTCTCAAAAACTTCAGGGATTTTGTAATATGATATTCAACTGCCTTTTCTGACAGATTCAGATCCTCTGCGATTTCTCTAACCGTTTAGTTGTGAAAGCGGCTTCGACGGAACACTTCGGCACTTTTTTCGGGTAATCGCCCAAGGGCTGCTTCGGTAGCATCCATGAGTTCGTGAAAACTCACAAAGTCATCGGTATGGTGGTTCTGATAGATATCCTGAAAAATGATATATTCCCTGTATTTTTGTAAACTAATTTTTGATTTGATATATTTATAGATTTGATTTTTTACGGCCAGCATTAAATAAAGATCCAATTGCTTGATGATAACTATCGACCGACGTTTCCAGAGACTCATGAAAATGTCCTGTACTAACTCTTCGGCATCTTCCTGCACATTGACCTGGTGATAAGCCATTTTAAACAGCTTGTACCAGTACCGCTGATAAATCTCCTCAAAGCTTGCCATGCTGCCCTGATGAAAAAGCGTTACCAACTGCTCGTCATGTAGCTGTTTTATATTCATTGAGTTACGGGGTATAGGTACTCTATTTAGGTATAAGTACCCTAAATCATAAAAACCCCTAAAAAAAGCAAAAAAATAATCAAATAGTCAAATTTGACCAGGCTGATGCAGAATAACGGCTAATCCTCAATGAATTAGTTAGAATTATAAATATACCAATCATTAAATATATTATTATTTTTAATAGACTATAATTTATATATTATATCTAAATATATAAACAATTACAACAAAAGTTTTTATATTAAAATATTTTAAAATAATATTGCCTCCGTAACATTTACCCCCATTTCTTATGAAGTATTTTTCAATTATCGCATGCCTGATGCTTATGACATTGAGTTGTCAGGAGAAAAATCCCGTAGATTCAATAGCCCCAATTAGGGCTGAAGCGAAGAATGGATCAGCCAGAGCCGCAGGTCAGTATAACGAAATCATGGCTGGTTATTATAGAACCGGGGCTGATAGAGCCGATCACCCGGAGAAACTAACTACCATGCTTGATTTACCAACCGATTTGGATATGGTGGTGGTTTTCACAGTCAATACGAGTGCCACCAGTAACTACTGGAATGTCTTAAAGGATACATATGTGCCGGAACTTCATAAGCGTGGCACTAAAGTCATTTACACAGTAGGTGGTATTAACTTACCATCAGGCTATACACACGATGCCACCGGCTATGATAAATACGCCAAATTTCTGATAGACAATTTCCTCATCAAGTATAATGTAGATGGTCTTGATTTTGATATTGAGGATTCTCCAAGCGGCCAAACGCTAACCGATAAAGTAGGAATTGTTACCGCTTTGTCAAAATATGTAGGACCTAAATCAGGGACAGGGAAGCTACTTATTTATGATACGAATCAGAATGGGACCACCCCCTTTTTTGGTGCTATCTATGATAAAATTGATTATGTGTTCTTGCAGGCTTATGGTCGTAGTGCGACCAGCGTTAATGGCACCTACACCAACACCTACGCGAGTAAACTACCCCTAAACAAATTTTTGCCGGGATTCTCATTCCACGAAGAACGGGGTAACTTTCACGATGTTCACTCCCCTGATGATCAGAAAGGGATTGCTTATGATTACGCGAACTGGAATTTGGGTAAGAAAGGGGGGATTTTTGCATATGCCATTGACCGTGATATTGCCGATCAACAAACGGATACGAGCCCTGCTCCCGATTATAAAGTGACCAAGAACCTGCTCGACATCCTTCATGGAAATGGTGTACAATTCTACAGGGATTATAACTATAGTGGTCCCGTATCGAGTTATCTGAAAAAGGGAACTTACACGGGGTTTCAATTGAGCGTCGCTGGGGTAACTAATGACTGGGCATCGTCGGTGAAAATTCCTGCGGGCTGGAAAGTAACCATGTACGAAGGCGATAATTTTAGTGGTCAGTCGTGGGTACTTACTGCAAATAAAAGCTCTTTTGGCTCACTTTCACCAAGTGCCAATGATAAAATATCATCAGTAAAGATTGAATAACGGGTGGTAACACAAGTTTAAAAAGCGGGGAGTCGACTCTCCGCTTTTTTGGTTAAAAGGGCAGTAAGAGGTATTAGATAGTTGTAAGGCGTACCTAAAAGCAGCGTTTGCCTTATCGAGTCGTTAACCCTGTTGCCGGAACGATAGCAAATACGCCCTTTATACATTTGGGCGCATCAACCAACACCTCAAAGGGCTGATGGAAAACCAATTAGCAGGAATCAACGAGTTACAATCCTGCTTGAGTTGGGCTACACATTTTCTTAAGGAACGGATTCCCTGTAAGAGCAAAGCAACAATGCACGGACATCTGCTTTTGGTTAACTCAAGTTGATTACTTTTCTCTTTTGAACGCAACAGCTTCAATTTCCACTAAATAATCAGGATTTGCTAAACCGGCAACAACAATTCCCGTAATAACGGGTGGGTTACTTAATTTTTTTAGAAAACCCTGAGCTCCTTCAAAACCCTTTCGTACGTCTTGCCCCTGAACAATATAAATTGTCAGTTTAAACAAGTCATCTACCGTTGCATCGCAGGAATTTAAAGCAATTTCAATGTTTTTTAAAATGTATTCCGTTTGTAAGGTTATGTCGCCTTTCCCAATTATTTCCAGATCTTTTGTTATTGCATTTTGCCCGCCAATATAAATTGTACTGCCATTTCCTTTTGTAATGGCAATCTGAGAGAAAGCCGGATTTTTTAATAATTCGTCTGGGTTCAGAAATTCTACGGTTGAGTTCATATTTTCTGGCTGTTGTTTATACAATAACTTCTCTTGAAGCCTTTTGTCCAGCATGTGTGCACGCTTTGTCTTAAGCCGAAAGCTAGTTATAAGCTACCAATAGCTTGATTAGACCTATACATTACACGATCATCCTTTTACATAGGCCAATTTTTCCGCCACCTTTCCATTTCGGACTTTGAAAATATCCACTCCCCTCAAATGCCATGGTTTCCCTTCTTTTGTCTTGCGATAAATCCACCTGACAACACAACGATCACCAGTCGCAAAAATCTCCTCCGTCTCAAAAATGGCGTCTGGATTTGCCGCAAAGAATTTCCCCCAATATGCCCTGACGGCATCAGCACCCACTAAACGGGTACCATCAGGTTGTGGATTCGTATTCTCAAAGATGCAGTCTTCTGTCATAGCATTCATTACAGCATCGACATCGTGACGATTGAACGCTGCATTGAATCGTTCCACTGCGTCAAGTGTAAGACTTGTCGCACTATTGTCTATTTCGGTTGCCATATGTGCCTGTGTTTTCTTTTGGCTAAAACTGGTTTTACATGATGTCAAAATGAATGATGCCGCCATGAGAAGTACCAAAATTTGATTCATTTTCCTGATAGTTTACTTGTAGACTGGCTTAGCAAAATTAAAACCCGCAAAACTCCAGGGTGGCTCACTATCGGTCAAGATTCATTTAAGCTCTCCTTGGAAACGTGCTGCCTGCTACACGATAAGTGACTCGCAAAGCATTATTGCTGCCGACTAACTTGACGCTTAAGCAGGAAGTAAACCCCTCCTACCAAACAACATAACAAACCAATACCCCTGAACAGACTGCCCCAGCCAATGACATAGTAAGTAGCATAAAGTTGGATGTCAAAAGCGTCGCCTTCAACCCAAAACGAGACAATTAACAAGAGCAGGCCGAGCGCCAAAAACATCAATTTAGTATTCATTGGTAACCTGTCTAAGGTATACAACTAAAGGTAGTTGTCATGCTGCCCCCTACGTTAGATTTGGCTACCCCAACCAAGACGTTTTCTGTTTCATACGCACGCTTAAAAGCTGACTTGTCGAGATGCGCTCGCGGTCAGCTTAGTTTAAGCTATTCAATTTATTTCCAGCAATTTATATTTTTATTTGGCTATTTACTCAACACCCAAAGGGCTGATTGGTAGAAGAATTACTCAAAACAGGTGAGTTTCCTTAATCTTTAACAATCGATCAGTCAGGCGATAGAACTTGCTTTCTGTAAATCGACAAGTTACCCATGCAGGGTTTACAAAAAACCCACGTCAAACTCCTTGCTTAAAAGTACCCGATCAGTTTGGCTAATTTCAAAAATCCATTTGCCTCCCTGCATCTCCCAGGTGTATTCAAATTTGTAATAATCAAAATTTGCTTCTCCAATGCAACCAACCTTCATTTCGACTACTTCGGTAGAGGCTGAATTAGTAGCAGGGTTAACCATCTGAGGGTAGAGGATTCGTGCTTCAAACTCTTCTGCGTTCTCATCCTCTAAGCCTGAAAGTAAATATTCTATGCCGAAGGCCAGGCCACTTTCAATGTTGATCTTATCGGTCTTTTCTAAAAATTGGATGGTATCACTGTGAAGAAAAAAGCCTGTAGGGCTGTTTTCGTTGTTGTCGGCTACTTCGTTAATTAATTGGCAGACGCCAAAATTGAGCAACTCAACCTCAGTTATCATAATCGTTTTTTGATTAGAGTCAATCTTGGACTTGCCTTGTGAGGTATTTGCCTTGCCAGCCGCAATGTACCCTGCATGTGGGTTCGACAGGCAATTAGGTTTGGCCCTTCGACACAAAGCTGACCCGCAAGCAATGACCTGAATGAGCCACCCAACGCCAACGCTGGAGTTGGTGGTTGACGCGAAACTCACCTAAATGCCAACGCCATCGATGGCCCGATGGCGAACATACGGGGCCTTTTCGGCCTCGGTTTGTTGGTCTGTCACGCTTGACTTTAGAGCGAGCAGCCTGCCGCTAAAGGCTTGCCTTACAGATTTTTGGCAAGACCACGCTGAATTTCAAGAACAAACTCAATATTAATACTACTGTCTTCAGCTATTTCTTCGATGGTGAGTTTGCCCCGTTTTAATAATTTCGCAACAGTCTCCGTTTTTATCGACATCTCAGCTTCCTGAATCTTTTGCTTCTCTGCCTTGACCGCTTCGGCGTTTGCTGCTGTCACACGCGCAAAAGTACGCCTGCTCCTCTGGAGCCATCTTCCGCGTGTCCAACTCGTCAATGGCCCGTTTAAGCCATTCCTCGTTCCAGAAAGCCGGATACTGAGTGGGTTCGGTCGTATGAAGACGCTTCATAGTATACATTAATTTTTCCAAGTCGGCCTGAATGTCAGCTACTTGTTTAGTAAACTTAGCCAATTCTACGATAATGAACGTCAGTTGAGTGTCAATAATTTCGCCATCTTCGCTTCGCAGATTAGCAACGCTGTGAAAATTCGCTCCGCTCCACCACTGTATTGAACTTGTGTAAAGCGTAAAACTTCATACGCTGGACAAAATACGGAGCCAAGCCCAACTGATTTTCGACAATAAATTGATTGCCGTTTTCATTAGTACAAGCCAAATTAAAGATGCCGCTGCGGCTGTCGATAGTCAGAGCCTCAAATACATTCTTATCAAAATGTACTTCTCGAATAGGCATGTCCGACTTGATGAGAGCCCGCAAAGCTGTCCGAAGGAAAAGACTGTCGGCTTCGTTACCGAAGGTGGCTTTAAAACCGTAATCAGAAATAATGGAAATATAATCGCCTGTCGCCATTTAGCATAATTACTCGAAACACAGAGACATACTACCTGTAGCCAGACAGTCGCAGATGCAGAGTTTATAAACCGTACTGCCTAAATTATCTTTGGCTGATCTACTATGGATGTGGGATTCCTGATTTTTTCAAACGTGATGTAATCGCCCCTTTTTTTCTACCCAATGCTGCCGCAATATCTTTGATAGATGCTCCTTCAAAAAATTTGATTTTCAATTGACGCTCTTCTTCGATTGTCCACGGACTGTATGCTGCTGCATGCTTTCGACGAATTTCCTCGACTGAATATGCTTTAGGTTTGTCAACACCCGAAGACCCATACTGATTAATCGAGTCAGCTCTTCAGTACCCGCTATTAATCCTTTATAGACTTCAATTGGCATCTGCACATACAGAATTTTACCAGTGGAATCAGTGACGTATTGAATATCGAGCATTTGTTACAAAGGCTTTTTTTACAATCAACCCAAACTGAAAATGAAATTTTAAATCGGCTTTTCTTGTCGGCCCAAAGACCAAGATAGAAGCTCAAAATCTAACCTCTAAAACATGGGCCCTGTCAGCGGGGAAGCGACCTCGCAAGGTTTTTGTGCTTATGTTGTATTAGCTGCATCTTTACACCCTTTGTCTGTTGGGCTGCCTACTTTCCTTCAGGCTAGCATCTTGTCGCCAGACAGGTGAACCACGCCAAGCTCACAACAGGACCAAACGTTGATATTTAGCCTACCTTTTTTCTAGTTGCCACTTCGAGAACGCAGCTACATAAAGTGCGATTAACACGCCTAAACCAGGAAGCAATACTATCAAACTTAGCCAGGGATTTTGGCCAGATTTTTGAAAAATCTTCCAGATTGGCAAAATAGTAATGATGTTAACCGGAATAAAGAAAAGAAGTAGTAAAACTAGCTCTTGCCCTCCTAAGCCCATAAATGCTAACATATCATGACGGATTTAACTAGTGAAATTGTTTTTATGAGTCGTGTCACCTGTCGCCAGGAATCTTACGTTACTTTCACTTTTACGCTCTTGTTGCGAAGGCATTAACGCCCACTTGCTGAACCGTCAGCACAAGTCACTATTTTCGCCGTAATAATAAGTAACGAATCGAATAATTACAAACTAAATTATAAAATAAGTTACAAATATCAGTTATATTGATTAAGTCTGGTATCGAAGGGATTTCCAAATTAGTTATTTGGGCATGACAAATACTTGTACCGTTATGGGCTGCGGGACAATTAAAACCGATAGCGGATCGTCATTGGAACGACTTAGAGGTATATTCCTCAACTACTGGTTTACCCACAGAAAAGTCTTCTCGACAGGTTTAACAGGAAGAATAGGAATTCTTATATCCCTGAATGAGTCCTGTTAAACCTGTCGATATAAAATCACAGTTCAAACGTAATACCCTGCGCCAGCGGCATGGTCGTGCCATAGTTGACGGTATTGGTTTGCCGACGCATGTAGGCTTTCCAGGCGTCGGAGCCGGATTCACGACCACCGCCCGTTTCTTTTTCGCCCCCGAACGCACCTCCGATTTCAGCGCCCGATGTGCCGATATTTACGTTGGCAATACCACAGTCGGAACCCGCAATGGATAGGAAACGCTCAGCCTCCCGCATGTTCAGGGTAAAAATGGCCGACGATAGCCCTTGTGGTACAGCATTTTGCTGAGCAATTGCGTCATCCAGCGAGGTGTATTTCAGCAGGTAAAGAATGGGCGCGAATGTTTCTTTCTGTACGATAGGCCACTGATTTTCGGCTTCGGCAATACACGGCTTTACGTAACATCCTGATTCGAAACCCGACCCGTCGATCAGGCCCGGCTCAACCACAAACCGTCCCCCCAATTCGCGAATCTCGTTTACGGCTGTCTGATAGCCTTTTACGGCCTGTTGATCGATGAGCGGCCCAACATGGAACGACTCATCCAATGGGCTCCCAATTCGTAGCTGAGCATAGGCGTTTTTGAGCCGATTCTTTACATCGTCGTAAATACTCTCCTGAACAATGAGCCTGCGTGTGGTGGTACACCGTTGGCCAGCCGTGCCAACGGCTCCGAACACAATTGCCGGAATAGCCAGATCAAGGTCGGCATGTTCCGATACAATAATGGCGTTGTTACCGCCCAGTTCGAGCAGACTACGGCCCAATCGTCCGGCAACGGCTTCAGCGACCGCCTTACCCATGCGCGTGCTACCCGTAGCTGAAACCAGCGCGATACGTGGGTCACGGGCCAGCCATTCACCCGCATCGCGACCGCCGGTAACAAGGCACGACACACCTTCGGGAACATCGTTATTACGCAACACGTCGCCAATGATCTGCTGACAGGCCAACGCTGTCAATGGCGTTTTTTCGGATGGTTTCCAGATACAGACATCGCCACAAACCCAGGCCAGCATCGCATTCCACGACCAGACGGCTACGGGAAAGTTAAAGGCCGAAATAATACCCACAACCCCCAACGAGTGCCATTGCTCAAACATCCGGTGAGCCGGACGCTCGGAGTGCATCGACAGGCCATACAACTGCCGCGACTGCCCAACGGCAAAATCGCAGATATCAATGATTTCCTGTACTTCGCCCAGACCTTCCTGAAGGGACTTACCCATCTCATAGCTGACCAGTGTGCCAAGTTCACGTTTATACCGCCGGAATTGCTCCCCCATCTGCCGGACAATTTCGCCCCGGCGCGGAGCGGGTACCTGACGCCATTGCTGAAAAGCAGCCTGCGCGGTTTCAACAACACGATCATAATCAGCCCGACTCGACACGTGGACGCGTGCAATGAGCTGACCGTCAGCGGGTGAATAGGAATCGATTGTTTTTTCGGAAGATTGCCAGAACTGTTGCCCGGTGCTGGTTCCGGGTTTTACGGGCTGCGTTGGTAAAGGGAGAATCGACTGCATAACTATCGGTACTCAGTAGGTTGATGTGTTGGCAAATCTAGTGGCCTTTGTATAAACAACGGACACATGACAGTAAACTTTTTACGTCCAATTAGGTTGATAACATGATGATTTGTTATCTCAACGACCATGCAACGTTATGAAAATCAATGTAACACTTAGTTTGCTGACGCTCGGAGCAGCGTTGGCAGCTGGAGCCGCCTGGGCACAAACTACGCCCACCGGGGCAGCTACCTCAACCACCTATCCGCAGGGCGCTATCGCCCCCGATTCTACACCCGCCCCATCATCACGAAGTCAGCGAAGAGCCATGAAACGCAATAAAAAAGCCATGGAACAAAACGCGCGCATGAACTCAGGTACCTCAACGAGTGTGCAGGATGGTCAGTACCGGAAAAGTTCGGCCAGCGACGGCACGGCCATCAACAACAGCAACACGACGAACTACAACAGCAACAACGTTACGAATGCTCCCACAGGCGTTGGCAGTAATCCAACAGTTGCAACGCCTACGCCCGCCGATCAGGTAAGCAACGGACAGAACAATTCGGCTGCCCGTAGTTCTGTGAGTAGCGACGGAAGCAGTTATTCGCCCAATACGGGTGCAACTCCATCCGGAACAAGTGTCAGCACTTCAGGCACCGGAGCCGCAGTATCGGGTGCAAGAACCGGCGGAACACCAGCCATAAAAGCAGGTAGCACGAACCGCAGCACCAGTGTGGGCGATTTTATTTCGTCATCGCCAAATTACACGACGCTGCAAAATGCGCTTCAATCCGCTGATTTATTTGAGACACTCAAGGGAAGCGGCCCTTACACCGTGTTCGCACCGTCGAATAGTGCCTTCAAAAAACTACCAGCCAACGCCCAGAGTGGTCTGCTGGAAGGCAGCAACCGCGATGCACTAAAACAATTGCTCTCTTATCATGTCGTACGGGGAGAAGTCGATATTGCCGAGTTAACTCGTCGAATCAAGGCGGGTAATGGTCAGGCCGAATTACAGACACTGGCAGGAAGCACCCTGATGGCGAAACAAGGCTCAAACGGCAGCATTGATTTGACCGACGATCAGGGACATACGGCCAGCATCGACGCTGGTGATAATTACAAGTCAGAAAACGGTGTTGTGCACAGCATTAACATTGTGCTGATGCCCAAAGCTGTAGGTACAATGTTTCGGTAGATGAGCAATACAATATACCAATGGCCGTGGAAATGAGTTTAAGCGCTCATCGCCACGGCCATTGTACGTTATCATCAGACTGTGGCTGGTCATTTAATTCGTTTTGCGGTAATTCCAGATTGCCCAACCGTTGAGCACGATCGCAAAACCGATTTCGTAGAGCAATTGACGGGTTACATCAGCAAGACCACTACCTTTCAGGATAATCATTCGAACCACTTCGATAAAATGCGTAACGGGGGTCATATACGCAATGGCCCGCGCCCAGGGCGGCATACTGTCGATAGCGGTGAATAAGCCACTCATCAGAATAAAGATCATCACGAAGAAAAAGGCGACGAACATCGCCTGCACCTGCGTATCACTATAGGTTGAAATGAGTAGCCCAAACCCCAGCAGAGCCACCAGATAAACGCCCGCAAACAGATACAGGGTTGCCAGACTCCCAACAGGAATAATGCCGTAGACGAGTCGGGCAATAAGCAGTCCGATGGTGAATACGATCATACCTAATACCCAGAACGGAATCATCTTACCCAGAATAAACTGCCATTTCTGAATGGGTGTCACGTTGATTTGTTCGATGGTGCCAATCTCTTTTTCCCGCACAATGTTCAGGGCCGATAAAAAACCGCCTACCAGCGTCAGGAGTAAAACCAGAATACCGGGGACCATAAAAAATCGGTACTCGCCCAGTGGATTGAACCAGTTTGACGAGGTTACGTCAATGGCCGTAGCCTCATTAAAACGGCCGGACTGCATCCACTGTAGCCGGACATCGCCATTGAAATCGCCGATAATCCGGTTCAGGTAGGCCCCTCCCAATCCTGCTTTGGTTCCGTTAATGGCATCGACCGCCAGCGACAGCTTTTGCGAGCCTTCGCGAACCAGATTCCGTTCAAATCCAGCAGGAATTTCCATGATCAGATCGGCGCGGTTATCTTCAACCGTGTGCAGGGCCTCCTTAAATGAATGACTCGCTTCGATAATGCGGAAATAACCGGATGAGCCTACTTTCGAAATCAGCCGCTGCGAATAGGTGCTGTGATCGTTATCGACAATGGCCAGGTTCACATTCTTCACATCGAAATTGGCGGCCAATGGCAGAATAATCAGCTGGATCGATGGCATCGCAAAAATCATGGCCAGGATACTTTTGTCGCGGAATATTTGCCGAAACTCTTTCCGGAGCAGAAACTTCAGGATTCTCATGCGAGCCGTATGTTAAAGTTCTTCAGACTAATTCCCAATAATCCAACGGCCATCCCGATCAGCACAACCGTTTCTTTCCAGACTGCACCAAAGCCCAGTCCTTTTAGCATAATCGCTTTCACAATCAGATAATACCACCGCGAGGGAACGATATTGGACACCAGTTGCAGCGGTAGCGGCATGTTTTCCAGCGGAAACATAAATCCCGTAAACAAGATGGTCGGCAGCATCATCCCCATCATAGACGCCAGCATGGCCACCTGTTGCGAGGCCGTTATGTTAGAGATCAACAAACCCAGCGAAAGGCAACAGATAATGAACAGTGTACTCTCGGCAAACAGCAGCACAACACTCCCCCGAACGGGAACATCCAGCACAAAAACCGCCAGCACCAGAATCAGGGCAAAATCCAGCAGCGAAAGCACCAGATAAGGGACGGCTTTGGCAATAAGAACCAGAATCGGTTTAAAAGGCGAAACCAGTAGCACCTCCATGGTTCCCAGCTCTTTTTCCCGAACGATGGAAACAGACGTCAATGTTGTGCAGACAATCATCAGAATCAATGCTAATACCCCCGGAATAAAATTCAGCGAACCATTCATATCCGGGTTATAAAGCATTCGGGTCTCGGTCTGAATCTGATACGGCAAGGCTGCGGCTGCATTGATTTGCTGCTGATAATCACCGATAATTCCGGTCAGATAGTTGGTGATCGTTGTGGCCGTATTGGGGTCCGATGCATCGGCAATGAGTTGAATCTGTGCTTTATTAACATGGCGTAGATCATCATTAAAACCCGTTGGAAAGACGATGGCCGCTCTTATTTTTCCTTCCCGAAACGCACGTTCCATGTCGGCATAGCTCAGTACGGACTGTTGCAGATTGAAATACGAGCTTGACTGAATTTTGGTAATGATCTGTTGGGTAGCTACATCTTTTGAAAAATCGACGACGGCCAGATTGATGTTTTTAACCTCACTGCTCAGGGCATAACCAAACAGCATAATCTGCGCCGTTGGCAACCCAAACAGGATGAGCAACGTACGCCGATCGCGGAAGACGTGGTAAAATTCCTTTCGTATAAAAACCAATAGTTGTTTCATGCCCGTAGCTGGTTGAACTTAATCCGCAGAACGTTTGGCTCCCCGAGCCAACTGATAGAAAACATCATCCATTGAATCGGTGGCAAACTGTTTTTTCAGATTTCCCGGCGAATCCAGCGCGTCTATTTTGCCATCGACCATGATCGAAATCCGGTTGCAATACTCGGCTTCGTCCATGTAATGTGTTGTCACGAAAATGGTGATGCCCCGATCGGAAGCATCGTAGATCAGATCCCAGAATTGCCGACGCGTAACGGGGTCAACTCCGCCGGTCGGTTCGTCCAGAAACACAATTTTAGGTTCATGGATGATGGCGACCGAGAACGCGAGCTTTTGTTTCCAGCCCAACGGCAGGCTCCCAACCATCTTTTTGGCTTCGTGTTCAAGCCCCAGCGTACTGATCAGTTCGTCGCTTTTCGTTTTCAGGTCTTTATCCGACAGGCCATACACGCCCCCAAAGAATTCGATATTTTCCAGGATGGACAGGTTTTCATAGAGCGAAAACTTCTGACTCATGTAGCCAATGTTTTTCTTGATCGACTCCTGCTGCTTGTAAACATCGAAACCCGCGACCGTGGCCTGCCCGGAGGTTGGAAACGACAAGCCGCAAAGCATCCGCATGGCCGTAGTTTTGCCTGCGCCATTGGCTCCTAAAAAGCCGAATATTTCACCGATTTCTACATCGAAGGAAATCTTGTTGACTGCCACAAAATCACCGAATTGCTTCGACAACTCATGACAGGAAATGGCTTTCTGATTCGTTGCGTTCATACCCGTAGGAATTAATCGGCCTGTTTCGTCATGAGTTCGATGAATCGGTCTTCAATGGTCGGTGTGATGCGTTTCACCTCAACACCGGTATGTTTTTTCTGCTCAAGGTACTGGAGCAACGTGTGCGAATTCTGGTCGTTATCCTGCCTGAAGGACACGTGCAGATACTCACCAAAGGCGTAACTGCTTCGTATTGAGCTATTCTGCCGGATGTCGTTCAACAGCTGATGAATAGAATCTGCTTTGACGGCGAATAGCTGCCCCGGATAAGAATTTATCACGTTTTCCGGCGTGTCGATGGATAGTATTTTACCCGTTTGAATCAGCGCAATTCGTTCGCAAAGCGTCGCTTCGTCCATATAGGGCGTCGACACCAGAATGGTGATACCCTGTTGTTTCAGGCGCTTCAGCATATCCCAGAATTCTTTGCGGGAAACCACATCGACACCGGTCGTCGGTTCATCCAGAAACAGGACCGTGGGTTTATGGATCAGGGCGCAGCAGAGAGCCAGTTTTTGCTTCATTCCGCCCGAAAGCTTACCCGCCCGGCGTTTTTTGAACGGTTCGATTTGTTCGTAAATGTCTTTGATCAGAGCGTAGTTTTTCTGAATGGTTGTGCCGAACAGGGTCGCAAAAAAAGTCAGGTTTTCTTCGACGGTTAAGTCCTGATAGAGTGAAAACCGTCCCGGCATGTAGCCAACGGTGTTCCGAATAGCCCGGTAATCCTTCACAACATCGTACCCATCGACGGTTGCGGTGCCTTTATCGGCCAGCAGTACCGTTGTCAGAATACGAAAAATGCTGGTTTTCCCGGCTCCATCGGGACCGATCAATCCGAAGAGTTCGCCTGGCTCTACTGAAAAAGAAATCTCATCAACGGCCAGAACTTTCCCGCTGTCGTAGGTTTTGGTCAGATTCATCAGCGTTACGCCCCCCATGATTACTCAGTTCGTTTTGGGTATATTCGAATCCAGAATCACTTCGCCATACATACCGATTTTGAGGTAGCCGTCATTTTTGACGCGTATTTTGGTAGCATAGACCAGATTGGCCCGTTCATCTTTCGTCTGGATAGTCTTGGGCGTAAACTCCGATTTGGTTGAAATCCAGGAAATTGTACCCGGATATTCTTTAAATCCTTTTTCGCCATTATCGATCCGTACCGTAACCGACTGATCGACCTTCACCTGGGGTAGCTGCGTACCCGTGATGTAGGCTCGAAGGTTGAGGGTATCGGTATTGGCAATCCGGTATAACGGCTTACCCAGCGTGGCCATTTCGCCCGCAAAGGCGTATTTGGTCAATACGGTTCCTTTCACAGGATTGACAATCTGGCCTTTCTGCACCTGTACTTCATATTGTTCAGCGGCCTTCGCCAGCGAACCCTGTTCACTCAAAACGCCCCGATTTTGCGACGCATTATTGGTTTCGGCGACCCTGATTTGCTGGCGGGTTACGTCCAGTTGTTTTTGCAGCTGATCGATCTGGGCATTGAGGTCGTCTAACTGCTTTTGGGTAGCCGCATCCGCTTTGATCAGATTTTCGGTTCGGGTCCGCTCATGTACCAGCTGCTTAAGCTGGGCCTCCTGAACGGCGAGCTGTCGCTGGGTTAGCTCAACCTGTGGCCGTACACTGGTGGTTCGCTCTCTCAGTGCCTGCATCGATGCCTGCACCTGCTCTTTCTGAAGTTTGGCGGAGGTTACGTCGATCTGACCAACCGTTTGACCGGCCTTAAGTACATCCCCTTCGTTGGGCGAAAACGTTAAAATCTGGCCGTTCTGCTGAGAAGATACGATAATTTCATCGGCCTCAAAATTGCCGGATGCATCATAATCAGGTTCATTGTTCTGACACGATGCCAGCCCGATGGCCGTTGTAATGATCAGGATTGTAAGGAGTTTCATCGGTTCGACACTGGTTTAATTTCCGGATGTGTTTTTATGGGTATACTGGGCCTGTAGCAGTTGAATCTGATGTAGAATAAGGTTTTGCCGGGCTTCATTTTCAGCATTCACCTGATTGATGTAATCGTGAGACGTAATGACTCCATTTTGCAGTTGGGCATTGGCCGAGTTCTTGACGGATGCCCGTAAGTCAACAATCTGATTGTCCTGAGCGATTAAATCCTGATATTTCTGCACGTCCGAACTCTGCTGAGCCAATGACAGGTTGGTGTTGAACAGAAACGTTTCCCGTTGGATATCCACGTTTTGCCGATTGATTGCCAGTAATTGCACATCGTTGCGGTGCGTGGTATATAAGCTACTCAGTGCCCAATTCAGCCGGATACCCCCAATCCAGAAGAAATCGAAGGTGTTATTGATGATATTGAAGGTTGGGCGGCCATAGTTTTCCTGAAAAAAAGCACTGACTTTTGGCCGGTAAGCGGCCTGTAATTGCTTTTCCTGTACGTCATAAATCCGTTTCTGATTTTCGTACAACGTCAGCTCCGGTCGGTTTACCTGGGCTGAAAGCGTAATGGGCTGCGGCCTGACAAATACCGTACTGTCGTTCAGCGGCTGATTGATTAGAGCACCCAGCATCGTTACGTAGGCCCGTCGGGAGGCTTTCAGTTCGGTAGTCGCCTGATCAGCCCGGATCAGTTCCGCTTTCAGTTCATTCAGGCTACTCCGGAAAGCGGTTCCGTTGGTGAGTGCGCCCTGTGTTTTATCGACTCCACTCTGAATATCGGCTTTTCGTAAATCGGTTTGTTTGAGCTGCTCATCGATCAGGGCAATCCCAAAAAACAATTGATTGACCCGCTCCCGAAGCGCATAGAGGCTGACCTCCAGATTCTGCTCCTGAATGGCAGCATCGGTCCGCCGAGCCTCCTGGGTGTATTTGATCGCTCCACCATCATAAATCAGCTGATCAACCTGACCCGTGACCTTGTATTGATCCTTACTGATTTTAGGCAAGGCAACATTGGGCGGTATTACAGCACCCAGTGCCGATTCGGAGAAATCAACCGTTTGGTTTTGATAGGTGGCCTGGCCCGAAAGTGTCAGTTGGGGCAGATATCCTTTTGCAGCATTCTCAACCGAATACGCGCTGGTCTTCTGAATCAACGCCCGCTGTTTAATGAGCGGATAGTTCTGTTTAGCCAGCGTATAGCAGTCCTCGATCGTCAGTGACTGGCCTGCCTGAGCCAACAAGCCAACCGGAATGGTCAACAAGCCTACCAACATGCTTATCTTTTTCATGATTAAGCCGGTTCAAATTGACTTAAAATTAATTTTTAAAAATATTTTTAACACCTGGGCAAAAAAAATTTAACTGGCCTTTAAAATCGCGCTAATCCATAAGGGTATCAACCGTTTACGCTCCTGCATTAAGGCATAAAACTCGGCCGGTTCCTGATTGGCGATTACCTGAACAAGAGGCCGTGCAATAAAAGGCATGACCACCAGGCTCATGATGCTCATCATAATTTGCATTGGATGCATACTGATTTCATGCGCATCCAGTTCGGCCTGTAACTGCTTAAAAAAATACGACTGTGTGATCTGCTTTCTACCTACAATATCCACTAGTTTGTCAGGATTCGCGGTTACTTCCCGGAAAACAAACAGCGGCAGTTCGGGCTCATTCGTAAACAGATCAATATAAAACGTAACGATCTTCTGTACTTTCTCGCTGAGTGACGTTTTCGGATCCATCATAATCTGCTTGATGGAGCCAGCAATCTGCTGGATATTCTCCGCCATAATGATGTCGAACAGCTTTTCTTTGCTTCGGAAGTAATAATTGAGCAGCGCAATGTTCATTCCGGCTTCCTCCGCAATATCTTTCACACGAGTGGCAGCATACCCCTTTTGCGTAAACATCTTACGGGCCACCTCCTTGATCCGTTCTTCCGTTGTGCCGTCCAGCGCGTTATTGGCCGATTTCTCCATACAGTCTGGCCTTCCTGATCACTGCCCAGAAAGGGCTATAAAGCTTAATTTTCGCAGGCTTGCTGGCCTTGTCAGCACAAAGGTTAGCAATTAAAAACATTTTTAAAAAAATATTTTAAAACCAAATGTGCTCATTTATCCAAAGGTCATCGACGCAGCATCTAATGGATAAACAGACTTAATGCCATCACACCCGCCAGCCCGGCCACCGATACGAGCGTTTCCATAACCGACCAGGTTTTCAAGGTATCGGCCATTGACAATTGAAAGTATTCGCGAAACAACCAGAAACCCGTGTCGTTGACGTGCGAAAACATCATGCTTCCGGCGCCAATACTCAGTACCATCAGGTTAGGCTCAACTCCGGATGCTTTCAGTAGAGGTGCCACAAATCCGGCCGTTGTGATGCCCGATACGGTCGATGAGCCAACGCACACCCGAATGATAGCAGCCATGCTCCAGGCCAGCACATACGGGTGCAGAGTCGAATGCTGCATCAGATCAGCGATGTTCTGGCTCACGCCACCATCTGTCAGAACCTGTTTGAGCGCACCAGCTCCGCCAAAAATCAGTAAAAGCATCGCTATTTCTTTGACCGAATCGGCCAGAAGCGTCGTGATTTCCAGCATTGATTTGCCGCGCTGCATGCCCAGCGTACCAATCGCAACCAGCACCGAGAGCAGCATACTTACAATCGGTTCGCCAAGTGTCATCAACACCTGCTTACTCACAGAACCATCGGGAAGAAAGGGACTAAAAACGGTGCTCAGGCCAATTAACAGAATCGGCAGTAAAACCGTCAGGAAGCTGGCCGTTACCGAAGGCATCTGTTCATCGGTCAGTTCAGCCGCCATAAACGCTTTGTTGGGCAGCGTTGTGTAGCGTCTAAGCGTCGACCCAAACAGGGCACCTGAAATCAGAATAGCCGGTATGGAAACGATGATTCCGTAAAAGAGCGTCAATCCCATATTGGCATTGAACTGCTTAAGAATCGCCAGGGGAGCCGGATGGGGCGGTAAGTACCCCTGCGTAACCGACAACGAAGCCAGCATTGGCAAGCCGATGTAAAGCGCTGGCAGTTTGTATCGATAAGCGACTGTAATCACCAACGGAGTCAGCAACATAAACCCAACCGAGTAAAATAGCGGCAGGCCAACAATAAAGCCCGTAACCATAAAGGCCCAGCGGGCATGTTTTGGGCTAACCAGCGACATCATTGTGACGGCAATCTGCTGAGCGGCACCGCTTGTTGCGACCAGTTTTCCCAGCATGGCACCCAGCGCAATAATCCCCAGAATAGAGCCAAGCGTCCCCCCTATTCCCTTCTGAATCGACTCAAGAATCGGGAGTGGCTGCATACCCAGCGCCAGGCCAACGCCCATCGACACCACCAGAAAGGACAGGAAAGTATGTAAACGTACGTACGAAATCAGAGCAATCAGAACAATGATAGCGAGGGTTGTGATCAGCAGGGGCATAGTGGGAAAAGACCAGCTTAAACTAGATTTACTATCCTGGCATACTCTTGGCGCACAGTAGAATAGTCGTTAGTAAGGTGCAGATCCGCTCCTCAACTTCACATTGACAACGGTTGAATTCCGCTAATCAGCGATTGCATATTGCCGGTATAGTGACCGTCTAATCACAAAAAATACTTTTTTTCTTACAGGGTTTCCTAAATTTGCGGCCTTATTCTTAGCCTACTCAACGATAGCATTGGCCATGCCTACAAGCAGGATTTTCGACGATGACTCCGGTCTTTGGAATGCCTTTCAACAGGGAGACATCGAGGCTTTTGAACATATTTACCGAACGCACTCGTCTTTATTACTGGCTTATGGCAAACGCCTGAGCAGCGATCATGACCTGGTCAACGACGTTGTGCAGGATGTTTTTTTGGAGATCTGGACTCGCCGGAGCACTCTGCGTGATCTGCACACGATCAAATACTACCTCTTCCGGATTGTGCGCAACAAGCTGTCAAAAATACGGACCAATGCACCACTCCTGGCTACTGACGGTGAAGATATGATAGCCGATGACCAGCTACTTTCACCATCCATTGAATTTCTGATTACGCAACAGGAAACAAGCAACGACCAATCGGCCCGTCTTCAAAAAGCCATCACAATACTGCCCAGCCGCCAGCGGGAAGCCATTACCCTGGCATTCTATCACGACTTCAGTAATGATGAGATTGCAGGCATTATGGGAATCAACCACCAGTCCGTTATCAATCACCTGAACCGGGCGATCATCTGTCTGCGTGATTTATTTACCAGTCACCCGATTACGCTTATCCTGATTGGGCTTTTTTTGTAAGCTCAATTCTCAGTTTTTTTACGAAGAATTGAGAAGTTTTTAAAAAATTTCAAAAAAGATGAGTTAAAACCACGCCCTCTCGACTATTATATCTAGACGAACGCGTGTATTATGACCCAACTCTCTCGCTGTGAAGACTTTGTTGCTGACTCCTATTTTCGGCAATGGGTAAAGAATCCTGATGAAGCGTCAACGCTTTACTGGGAGTCCTATCTGGCCGACTATCCCGAAAAAGCAGAAGCCATACAACAGGCGATTGATCTGGTTAAACAAATTGCCGACGCTACATCAACGCTCGCGCATCCAATTAAGGGCGACGACGAAGAACGGATCTGGGCGGCTATCCGGAATCAAATTGAGTTGTCACCTCAACCCTCAACGAACCCGTTCACAAAGATCTTCCGTCGGAATTGGCGCAATTGGATTGCTATTGCGGCATCCATCGCCATGATGATGAGCCTCGGTTGGTGGTGGCTGCGCGTTCGCCATGCAGGCAACGATCAGGAACGCTTTCACGAGTTAGCACAGTTGGATCAGTCGCTCATCGAGCAAACGAATGATACCGATAGGCCCCGCCTGATTGCGCTGCCCGATGGCAGTACGATTATTCTCCAGAAAGGCAGTCAGGTTACGTTTTCGAAAAAATTTAATGGCCCTAATCGGGCAGTCTATCTGATTGGCGAAGCCTATTTTGAAGTGGCCAAAGACCCATCGCGGCCTTTTCTGGTCCATGCCAATGGCTTACTAACGAAAGTGCTGGGCACCAGTTTTACCATTCGGGCCTTCGCCGACGATAAAGATGTGGTAGTTACGGTTCGGTCGGGCCGCGTCGCCGTTTTTCCGCAGACGGATAAGCAACAGCAGCAAAAAGTCAGTACGCCTTCGCTGGATGGAATCGTACTGACCCATAACCAGCAAATCGTTTTTGCTCGTCAGCAGGCACGGCTTATCCGCACCCGTGATGTGGTTGCTACGACACCTGTTTTTCCGAAAGGGCTGTCAACCAGCTCAACCAACTTCATCTTCAATGCAACTCCGGTCAGCGACGTATTCCGCGAACTCGAAAAAGTGTATGGGGTGAAGATCAGGTACGATAAAAACGTGCTGGGCAACTGCCGGCTTACGGCCGATTTAACCGACGAATCGCTATCCGAAAAGCTAACGATTATCTGTAAAAGTATTGAAGCTGAGTACCAGATGCAGCAATTAGCCATTGCCGTTTCCGGGCCCGGCTGCCAACCTTAAACTACATGACCATCAGAAAATTAAAAACCAGAAAAAGACCTATGCAGTAGAATAAAGCCGAAGAGGAGTCAGCAATGCGCCAACATTACTGACTCCGGTATTGTCCCAGGAGTCGCTAAACCTACGCCCGATTTACCGGGCGTCCGGGAAGATTTTGTCAACAGGTTCTTAACAAAACCCTTTCAAATTTATGAATAACCCCATACTCTCCAAGTTTATTGGATGGAACGTTATGCGATTAATGCTATTCCAGTTGCTGTTAGCCACGATTTTTTCAAATGTCTCGCTGGCTACTGACGGCAACGCACAGGATGTGCTCAATCAGAAGATCACCTTACAGATTGCGAACAAAAACATAAGTGATGTTCTGAGTCGAATTGAAAAGCTGACCGATGTGAAGTTTTCCTACAGCCCCGATCTGATCCAGTCGAATCGGAAGGTATCGGTGTCTGCCGAAAATGAAACGCTGGCTCAGGTGCTATCGTCGTTGCTTGGCCCCCTGCAACTTAAGTATGAAATGGTCGGTAACCGACTGATTCTGACGCGAAACGCCAGTACACAGAAAAAACTGTCATCCTTAGTCGATGCTCCGCCTGTCGAGTCAGCGGCTCCACCGATTACCATTTGGGGGCGCGTGTTTGACGAATCGAACAAACCACTTCCGGGCGCGACCATTCTCTTAAAAGGAACAACCTCCACAGGTACGGTGACCGATGCCGAAGGTGTTTTTACGCTGAACGTGCCCGACGGTAACGGAACGCTTGTTGTTTCATCGATTGGCTACACGGCCAAGGAAGTCTCCATCAACAATCAGACAACTATTGACATTTCGCTCGTACCCGATGTCAAATCATTAAACGAAGTGGTCGTTGTAGGTTACGGCACCCAGAAACGGTCGGACTTGACCGGATCGGTCGGGAGTGTAAAAAGCACCGAGTTGCTGGAGCGCCCGGCCATTAACGTCGAGCAGAGTTTACAGGGTCGTATTGCCGGTGTCAACGTTTCGGTTAACTCCGGTCGTCCGGGTGGCAATACAAACATTCGGATTCGCGGCTACAGTTCGATCAACGCAACGAACAACCCACTGTATGTGGTCGATGGTATCATTTGGGCCGCTGGTATCGACGCCCTGAACCCAGCCGATATTGAATCGATCGATGTGTTGAAAGATGCATCTGCAACGGCCATTTACGGAACACGGGGTGCCAACGGTGTTATTCTGGTAACGACCAAACGAGGGCGGAAAGGTGGAGCTGTAAGTTACGATACCTACGTAAGCGCAAGCCGCATTGCCCGCAAACGCGATGTACTGAATGCCAAAGAATTTCTGGCCCTCGAAGATTTAGCCTACCAGAATGTAGCCAAATACGACCCGGCAGGCTGGGCTAGTGGTAAATACGCCGACAAAGATCCTAAGATCAAACGGACTGCCCTGATCGGAAAACTGTTCGATGCAAACCTGAATCCCCTGTATGATGTCGACTGGCAGGATGAAACCACCCGTACAGCGATCAGTCAGAATCATAACCTGGGCTTTACGGGCGGCAGCGATCAGACGACGTATGGGTTGTTTCTGAACTACAACGACAATCAGGGAATTATCAAAAATACGTATCTGAAGCGTTACAGCGGTCGGTTGGTTATTGATAACCAGGTCAAGAAATGGCTGAAGGTCGGCGCAACGCTGAACTATAGCTATTCGGAAGAACGGCGAGCCGACGAAGGTGTTGGGGGCAACAACATTCCCCGGATGCTGATCGAGATGATTCCAATTGTACCAATCCGTTATCCTGATGGCACCTATGGTAAGCGGCAGGATTATCCTGACATGGAAAGCGGAGACAATCCGGTAGCTCTGGCCAACGAAGACAACCGGATGTATAAGAAGCAGGTGTTTGGTGCCAATACCTACGCCAACATTACGCTGATGCCGGGTCTGGACTTCCGCACTACGTTCGGGGCCAACATTGCCAGCCAGTACAATCCGTTCTCGGAAACCAACCAGGTTCAGCTGACTCGCCCGTTCCGGGGTTATGCCGAAATCTGGAGCTACGATACCAAATTTTTGCAGTGGCAGAACTACCTGACCTACAACAAACAGATCGACGCATCGAACTCGATCAATGTTGTGGCGGGTGCCGAGTTGCAGAAATACACCTACCTGCAATGGTTTTCAGGGGTCGAAAGTCTGCCGGACAATTACTACCAGTACTATAACCTGGGCGTTAGTGCCAATCCATTGCCGCCTACGTCGTCGTACAATGCCTACCAGATGGCGTCTTACTTCGCTCGTGGTAACTACAATTACAAAGACAAAATCCTCGTAACGGCAACGGGTCGCTACGATGGTTCGTCGCGCTTTGGGGCCAACAACAAATATGCGTTTTTCCCATCGGCAGCGGTGGCCTGGCGGCTATCGCAGGAAGATTTCCTGAAAAACAGTCACCTTATCTCCGATCTGAAAGTACGCGCCAGCTATGGCTTGACGGGGAACTCGGAAATCAATTCGTACCAGTCGCTGGCAACGCTGAGCACCAATACAACGGTTTTCGGTGGACAGCGTGCGTCGGGAACCATCATCGGTACACTGGCCAACCCAAACCTGCGCTGGGAAAAAACGGCACAGTACGATCTGGGCGCATCGGTGGGCTTTCTGAAAGGGCGCATTAACCTTGAAGCCGACCTATATCTCAAAAAGACCCATGATCTGCTCCTTTCGGCCCCCGTGCCACTGTCCAGCGGATACGCCAGCATCTACAAGAACATTGGCAGCATGGAGAATCGGGGCCTGGAGTTATCGCTGAACACGATCAACATCGACAACAAAGATTTAACCTGGTCGACGAACTTCAATATTTCGTTCCTGAAGAACAAAGTAACGGCCCTGGGCGACGCAAACGACGATATTTTCCCGGACCCACAGTTTCTCAACAACACGAACATTCTGCGGGTTGGCGAATCGGTTGGCTCGTTCTACGGTCTGGTTCGGACGGGCACCTGGGGATCGGCAGAAGCCGATCAGGCGGCTAAATACGGCAAGAAACCGGGCGACCTGAAATTCCTGGATCTGAACAACGACGGTCAAATCAATGATCAGGATCGCATTATTACCGGCAAAGGTATTCCCACTGGCTACGGTACGTTCAGTAATACGCTGCGCTACAAAGGTCTCGACCTGACGGTTGATCTTCAGTTCTCGTATGGCAACGATATTTTAAATCTGACGCATCACTCGGCACTCGATCGCACAGGGCAGGCCAACAGCTACGCCGAAGTGTTAAATGGATGGACGCCCACCAACCAGAATACGTTCATTGCCGAAGCGCGGCCGTCGTATGTGTATTACGATACAAAGATCGATTCGTATAAAGTAGAAGATGGGTCGTTTCTGCGGGGGCGTAACCTGGTGTTGGGCTATACATTTCCAACTGACTTCGTACAGCGGATTAAGCTAAGCCGTCTGCGGGTATACGCATCGGCGCAGAACTTCTTTGTGCTGACGAAATACACAGGCTACGATCCGGAAGTAAGTACCTACGGCAACGCCTTTGCACAGGGAATTCAGTTCTTCGACTATCCGAAAGCACATGTGTTCACGGCCGGTCTGAACGTCTCTTTCTAATCCTACTCAATGACAGCAATTCGTATGAAAAAGTACATAAAATCAATCAGTCAGACAATAGCCTGTGGAGCGCTGATGCTCAGTGTGTTTGGCTGTACGGATTATTTGCAGGAAGTCAACAAATCCAACTTCACGCAGGACAGCTATTTTACATCGGCCAGTCAGGCGCAGTCGGCTATCAATGGTCTATATGCTGGTTTGGGCATGTTCAATACTGACAATGGATACGGTGAACGGCCGTGGGTATCGTTGGAATTGATCAACGGTCACGCGTCAACGTTGGGTCAAAGCTTTTACAATAGTCAGTTTATCAATCAGACGGCTGATGCAGCCAACCCGCCGTTCAAAACCATCTGGCAAACCAGCTACAATACAATTGGAAGCGCGAACCTGGCCATTCAGCGAATTCCGGCCATTTCGATGGATGAACCGCTGAAAAAATCATTGCTTGGGCAGGCGTATTTCATGCGGGCTTTCTTCTACTATCACCTGGTACGGCTCTATGGTGATGTGCCGCTGATTACAACACCCGTTGATGCCTCCAGTGCCGACCTGTATCCAACGCGGGCTTCACAGGAAGATATCTATAAGCTAATTGTCAGCGATCTGACCACAGCGGAACAGGCCGGACTTCCCGTTGCTGATCAGACGGGGCGCGTTACGGTTGGTGCCGTTAAATCACTGCTGGCCAGTGTTTACCTGACGATGGCTGGCTATCCATTGCAGAAAACAGAAAACTATGCATTGTCAGCAGCGAAAGCGAAAGAAGTACTTGATTCGAAAATTTATTCGCTGTTTACGTCCTACGACTATTTGCACGATAATGCCCACAAAAATCAGAGTGAATTTATTTTGCAGGCCCAATATGCAACGGGTATCGTGAACAACTCGATCAGTGCATTGATCATTCCTTATTTCGCCCGAATTTCGGTATATGGCGACGAATATGGTGCTATTATTCCGACGGAAGGTTTCTACAATACGCACGAGTCGGGTGATCTGCGTGCTCAGGAGCGGCAATTCTATTTCACCGAATATCCATCCATCACGGATTCGACCAAGATTGTTAAGTTTGGCGTGCATGCGCTTTACAAGTATTTCCAGAAGGAAAGCGCTCTGAATCGTAATGTTAATACCGATGAGAACTGGACGTTACTGCGTTTACCGGAAGTCATGCTGATTTATGCCGAAGCCTCAAACGAAGTGAGCGGACCAACACAAGCTGCTTATGATCAGGCGAATACAATTCGGACGCGGGCTCAGCTTAAACCGCTATCGGGTTTAAGCAAAGAGCAGTTCCGGGAAGCCATCTGGAAAGAACGCTACCACGAACTGGCCTACGAAAACAAGGCGTATTTTGATACACAGCGCACCCGGAAAGTGTATGATGTGGTCAATAACAGGATGATAGATGCGATCGGCTTTAAAAACGAGAGCGGTGCTATATTTACCGAGAAATACCTGCTGTGGGGTATTCCTCAGTATGAGATCAACAACAACAAAAAGCTTACTCAGAACAAAGGCTGGTAGAATTCGTCGATCAATCTGTTTAGTAAGGCAGGGTAAATCAAGTAAGATTGGTTTACCCTGCTTTTTATACGTTGCGATGAATTACCTTCCCGCTCATTCAAGCGTTTGGCCTGAAGCTGCGATTCGATATAAAAACACAATGAAAAAACACCTTTATCTGCTGGGCTGGTTAGTCATTTCGGTTGCTGCCTATGCTCAGCCCGCCAGCCCTAAAACCGACTGGGTCGAGTTGGTAAACCCGCTCATCGGCACCGATTCGAAACCAAGTTTATCGAATGGGAATACCTACCCGGCCATTGCGCTGCCCTGGGGCATGAATTTCTGGATGCCACAAACGGGCAAAATGGGAAACGGCTGGGCCTATACGTATTCGGCGGATAAAATCCGGGGATTCAAACAGACCCACCAGCCTTCGCCCTGGATGAACGACTATGGCCAGTTCTCGCTCATGCCCATGACGGGCAAATTGCGAATCGACGAAGACGAACGAGCCAGTTGGTACTCGCACAAAGCCGAAGTTGCCAAACCCTACTACTACAGCGTCTATCTGGCCGACCATAATGTAACAACCGAAATTGCACCGACCGAACGGGCTGCCAGTTTCCGGTTTACCTTCCCCAAAACGGATAGCTCCTTTGTTGTCATCGATGCCTTCGATAAGGGCTCTTCCATCAAAGTGATCCCGAAAGAACGTAAGATCATCGGCTACACAACCCGAAACAGTGGTGGTGTTCCAGCAAACTTCAAAAATTACTTCGTCATCTACTTCGATAAGCCATTCACATCGGCTCAGACGTGGCATGAAAAAAAGCTGGCGAAAGACACACTTGAGCTTACGTCCAATCATGTGGGCGCGGCCATTGGTTTTAAAACAGCCAAAGGCGAACAAGTCCTGGCTCGCGTTGCTTCTTCGTTCATCAGCATCGAACAGGCCGAACAGAACCTGAAAGAGCTGAGCAACGATGCATTCGATACGGTTAAGCAAAAAGCAAAAGCAGCCTGGAATAAAGAACTCGGCAGGATTCAGGTAGAAGGAGGTTCACTCGCTCAGACACAAACTTTCTACTCCTGCCTGTACCGTTCATTACTCTTTCCCCGGAAGTTTTATGAACTCGATGCCAGTCAGAAAGTAGTTCATTACAGCCCCTACAATGGTCAGGTGTTACCCGGCTACATGTTTACAGACACAGGTTTCTGGGATACGTTCCGATCGATGTTCCCATTTCTGAATCTGATGTATCCGTCCCTGAACGCGCACATGCAGGAAGGGCTGGCGAATGCCTACAAAGAGGGTGGCTGGCTACCCGAATGGGCTAGTCCGGGTCTGCGCAGTGTGATGGTTGGCTCCAATTCGGCATCGGTCATTGCGGATGCGTACCTGAAGGGTGGTCGCGGTTACGACATCAATGCGCTCTACGAAGCCGTTCTGAAGAATTCAGAGAATGAAGGTCCAATGGATGCGGTTGGTCGTCGGGGGGTTAAATTCTACAATGAATTGGGCTATGTACCCTACGACGTAAAAATTAATGAGAATGCCGCCCGAACGCTGGAATATGCCTACGATGACTTCGCCATTTACCAATTGGCCAAGGCCCTGAAACGACCTCAGGCCGAGATTGATCGCTTTGCTAAACGCTGCCAGAATTACCGCAATCTGTTTGATAAGCAAACTGGACTGATGCGGGGTAAAAATCAGGATGGTTCGTTTCAGTCGCCGTTTAATCCGTTCAAATGGGGAGATGCGTTTACGGAAGGAAACAGTTGGCATTATACCTGGTCAGTTTTCCACGATGTGCAGGGATTGGTTAGTTTGATGGGCGGTCGTGAGAAATTTGTAAACAAGCTCGATTCGGTATTTACCATGCCACCCGTATATGATGAGAGCTACTACCGAAGCGTGATTCACGAAATTCGGGAAATGCAGATCGCGAATATGGGCCAGTATGCTCACGGAAACCAGCCAATTCAGCACATGATCTACCTCTACAACTACGCCGGAGAGCCCTGGAAAGCCCAGTACTGGCTTCGCGAGGTCATGAATCGCCTGTATCTGCCAACGCCGGATGGCTACTGTGGTGACGAAGATAATGGACAGACTTCGGCCTGGTATGTTTTTACAGCTATGGGTTTCTATCCGGTTTGTCCAGCAACCGATCAGTATGTACTGGGAGCTCCATTGTTCAAAAAGGTTACGGCAATGCTCGAAAATGGAAAGCAGATTATCATTAATGCCCCGGCCAACAGCGAGTCGAACCGCTATATCAAAGCTATGCGGCTGAATGGTAAGCCATACACCAAAAACTGGCTAAGTCATCAGGGATTGACAGCGGGTGTAACGATTGAGATAGACATGTCGGCAACCCCAAATAAACAGCGGGGAACTCAAACAAATGAGTTCCCCTACTCGTTCTCTACGAGTGAAATCAAGTAACCAAAGCCGTGGCATAATGAGGTCTCCTTCTCACAAAGACTTCATCATGCCACGGCTGTTTATGAGTAACGAGTTTGTTGAAGCCGTACAACAACAAGCTGCCATACGACCATCTAATAAATATCGGCAACAAATACAGTCAACAACTTCTCTTTACAGAGCGGTAATTACCTGCTTTATTGGTCAAACGCTTATTCATTTATACTTTCTGCTATATTTGGCCCATCTAACTATACCTGTGTGAAACGTCAGTCATCTTTAGTATCGGAAAGTGTCTTAATCGAGAAGCTTACCAGGCGCGATGAGCAGGCTTTCCATTGGCTGTACGACCAATATTCGCCCGCTCTCTACGGAGTTGTGTTACGCATCGTCCGCGACGATGAACACGCTCAGGACCTTGTACAGGACATTTTTGTAAAAATCTGGAAAAACCTTGATGCTTACGACCCTAGTAAAGGCCGGTTATTTACGTGGATGCTGAATGTAGCCCGTAATACGGCAATTGATGCGCTTCGTGCCAGAAAAACGCAGCCATCCCCCTCCAACGCAATCCGAACCGACGAAGAGAACGTACATATTGTTGATCGTCAGCACAACACTGAGCAGCCTAATCCCGAACACATCGGGATCAAGGAAGTTGTGAGTCAACTCCGGCCTGAACGCAGGCAGTTGATCGATCTGGTTTACTTCGGCGGTTATACGCACGAAGAAGCCGCCGATGAATTGAATTTACCCCTCGGAACAGTAAAAACCAGAATTCGTGCCGCATTGCAGGAATTAAAACAATTATTTAAGTCATGAATATACCGGAGTATTTAGCGTCTGGCATCCTGGAATCTTACGTTATGGGCGCGGTGAGCGACCAGGAACGGCGTGAGGTTAACTGTCTGGCGTCTATTTACCCTGAGATCCAACAGGAACTGGATCAATTAAGTCTTTCGATAGAAAATTACGCATTACTACATAGCGTTGAACCACCTGCCGAGCTAAAATCAAAGATTATGGCTCAGCTTTCGTTTGAGAAAACTGCCGAGCCGATTATTCGGCCCATGCCTGTTGACCTTACTAAAGATCGCCCAACCTTCAAAACAACCTGGGTAGTTGCGGCTTCTGTAGGCTTATTGCTGCTTGGTTTTTCGTTTTTCCTGCTGTCGCAACTACGATCTGGTCAGGAGACTCTGGCTCAATTACAAGCAGCGAATGGATCGCTGCAAAAGGAAATCGGTCAATTCAAAGAACGACAGGCCGAAAATGAACAGGCTTTGGCTTTGTTTAAACAACCAGGCACTCGTACGCTTGAATTACGTGGCAACGAAAAAGCGCCAAATGGTGATATGCTGGTATTCTGGAATGCTAAAACCCATCAGGTAGCCGTTGAGGTCCGATCACTTCCTCCCTTGCGGCCTGATCAGCAGTATCAGCTTTGGTCGCTCGTAGGCGGAAAGCCGGTCGATGCCGGTGTATTTGAAGCCAATAGCGCGAGTAAGTATCTTCAACAGCTCAATCGCCCGATCGAACGGGCCGACGCCTTTGCTGTAACAGTCGAAAAACGGGGCGGTAGCCCTACGCCTACACTAACAACCTTGTTGGCTATGGCAACAGTAGATGCCTGAACGATAGCTTCTTTTTCATTGTTTTAGTAGTACCAGCGATAGATTTTCCAACGGTTCAAAACGTTCGCAACGTTGTCAGTAATCTGTCAACCTGAAATCCAGATTTGCTCTACTCCTGTACGTTTTTGTACAGCTATCACGAATCAACTCATGAAAAATACCCTGCTTTTGTTATTGCCAGCCTGGCTATTAACAGGCTTCATTTATCTGGGCGCCTGGACGTCCAGTGCATCGAACCAAACAGTTGACCAATCGAAGCGCCTTGCCGATGAGAAACCGCCGGGCGGTCGGAAGGTCGTTAAAACGGATGCCGAATGGAAAAAAATCCTGACACCTGATCAATACGCTGTTCTACGCGAACACGGTACGGAAAGAGCCTTTACCAGCCCGTTAAATGATATTCATGATCATGGCGTTTTTTATTGCGCAGCCTGCCACAATCCGCTTTTTTCGTCGGATACGAAGTTTGACTCCCGCACAGGCTGGCCGAGCTTCTATGCACCCATTGCCAAGAACGCGGTTAAAGATGCCAGCGACAAAAGTTATGGTATGGTCCGGACAGAGGTTGTTTGTACTGTTTGTGGTGGCCATTTGGGCCATGTCTTCGATGATGGCCCAAAGCCAACAGGTCTGCGTTACTGCATGAACGGCGTAGCCATGACATTTGAGAAGAAATAGGGGCACAAAAAGACGACAAAAGACGGTGACAACAAGGGAAAGGCCTGAAGAGCCATGATCCTTGTTGTCACCGTCTTCCTTATTAAAAATAACCTATTCAGAATCAGTCAGGTTGTTCTAAGAGCCGGGCTTTAGTATATCACATCGGCTGAAAATCCGTTATATTTGAGGCCCGGCGATGATTCGACGACCGGTCTGCCGGTTGGGTAGATTTGCCGGGAGCCAATGTTCGACCTAGTCGTAACTAATCATCCCATAACCGAGAACTTACCGAATTAAAACGCATGAGTGAATATAGGGAGCGATTCCGCGCCGTCCGGCACGCGTTTGGAGCGTTTCGGCGACGAATTCGACAACGCCGGGCGCAATTTGGCGATGTCAGACGCGGAGTCGGTCGACACATCTATCGGCAAACCGCACGAATCGCCGGTGAAGAACGGGTCAATTCATGGGTCACAGCTTACCGCGACTATCGCGGCCGTCTGCGCTCATTTATCCATCAGTACATTGATCCGGATGCCTGGTATTATCCATACCTGAAATATGGAATCAAAGGTGGATTAACGGCAGCACTGGCTTTGGGTCTTTATGTGTTCATGCTCAACTACAATTTCTTGTACCTGACCGGCGAAATGCCCAGTGTAGAGGAGTTGAAAAACCCAAAGCTGAATCAGTCGTCGGAGATTTATTCGCAGGATGGCGTAATGATCGGGAAGTTTTATGCCGAAAACCGGACTCCGATCAAATACGAGAACATTCCGAAACAGTTGATCAATGCCTTGATTGCCACCGAAGATGTGCGTTTCTACGAGCATGGTGGTGTTGATCCTCGCGCCATTGGCCGGGCGGTATTTACATTAGGACGCGATGGGGGTGGTTCGACCATCACGCAGCAGTTAGCCAAAAACCTCTTCAAGACCCGTCGAAAAACCCGGTCAGGTCTGTTGACCCGGATTCCGTTTATCCGCAAGATTATTTACAAGTCGAAAGAGTGGCTGATGGCACTTAAGCTGGAGCGAAACTTTTCGAAAGAGGAAATTATTACCTACTATTTCAATACGGTAGATTTCGGCAGCAATGCGTTTGGCCTGAAAACCGCTGCCAGAACATTTTTCAACAAAGCGCCTGATAGCCTCAATGTGCAGGAAGGAGCCGTACTGGTCGGATTGCAGAAAGCAACAACAAGCTACAATCCACTTAAGAACCCTGAACGGTCGAAAGAACGCCGAAACATTGTTCTGGGACAGATGGCGAAGTACAATTATCTGACCAAAGCGCAGGCCGACTCAATTAGTACTTTACCGTTAGGAACGGACTTCACGCCCGAAAATCCGTATTCTGGTCCAGCCAGCTATCTGAAAAATGCCGTTCAGGATTATGTGAAGAAATGGGGAGAAGAAAACGGTTATGACCTCTACACCGATGGGCTGCGCATCATTACTACTGTGGATTCGCGCATGCAGAAATACGCGGAAGATGCGACCAGTGAAAAAATGAAGCAGTTGCAGCGGACATTCGATAACCACTGGCGAGGCCGGAATCCGTGGACTGACGAAGATGGAAATGAACTGCCAGGCTTTATCGATTCGGTCGCCAAGCGCACGGAACGCTACAAAACACTCAGCCGTCGTTTCATGCCGCTTTACCCCGACTCGATCATGTACTACATGAAAAATGTGAAGTACAAAATGAGAGTTTTCAGTTGGACCAACAAGCGTGGTTATGACTCTACACAGATGACCCCCTATGATTCCATAGCCTACTATAAACATTTTTTACAGTCGGGCATGGTCGCGATGGACCCTCACACGGGTTATATCCGGGCGTGGGTTGGTGGATTAGATTACGATTATTTCAAGTATGATCACGTTAAGCAGGGAAAACGGCAACCGGGTTCAACCTTTAAACCGTTTGTTTATACGGCTGCCATCGATGACTCTCTGGTCAATTTAAGTCCGTGCGACCGAATTGAGGATAGACCCTTTCGCAAGGAGTTTATCAACGCCGAAGGAAAAGAGGACGTGTGGGAGCCGCGCAACTCAACGGGTTATTATACCTACTCCAACATGACCTTGCGCCGGGCACTGGCCCGTTCAGTGAACTCAATCACGGCACAACTAACGGACCGGGTTACGCCGGAGCGGGTGGCCCAGTATGCCCATCGAATGGGCATTAAAAGCAAGCTGGATGCGGTGCCATCTATCGGCCTAGGGTCATCGGACGTATCGCTTTACGAGCTTGTTGGCGCTTATTGTACGTTTATCAACGACGGTGAAGCCATCGACCCCATGATCGTACAGCGTATTGAAGATCGGGATGGCAACGTTATTGAAACGTTCTCGTCCAAAACGAAACGGGCTATAAGTCCTGAGTCGGCCTTCCTGATGCGCTATATGCTACAGGGCGGCTTACAGGAATCGGGCGGCACATCACAAAACCTGTGGTCATTTGAGCTATTTAGAAACCACAATGAAATGGGCGCAAAAACCGGTACGACCTCCAATAACTCCGACGGCTGGTTTGTTGGTGTATCCGACAAATTAGTAGTAGGAGCCTGGGTTGGTGGCGACGACCGGAGCATTCACTTTCGCTCAACGGACCTCGGCGAAGGAGCAAAAACAGCTTTACCACTTGTCGGTCGATTCCTGGAAAAAGTCTATGCAGATCCTAAATTTAAGAGTTTGCAGGGACCTTTCCCGAAACCAGCGTTCTCGATTTCAAAGAATTACCTGAACTGCGGCCCGTCTGACGACGAAGAAACCACGGAGGCCACTGACTCAACCGCCATCGGTGAACCAGGGGATTCTACCTTCGTACCAACAACACCCGCCCCCGCAGAACCAACCGTTCCACCCGACACAACAGGAACTCAGCTATAAACCGAAGTGCTATTGACTCTTAATGGTCCAGAATCAATTCTGGACCATTTTTTTGTTTTAAACAGGTCACTTTCGCAAGACATCTGCCCCACATACCTCAAATTATACGGGGTAGCTTATTGAAAAGCAGGTCCAATTAGAGCAGAACTTCACGGTCCAGGCGTTGACGGATCGCAAGGGTAATTTACTCTTCATCAGATTAGCTTACCATTATTTCGGAGGATAAATACGGGATTATTCTACCGGTACAGCCAATGAAAAGCGATCACCATTATTTAATTTAGTAAGTAGTCTATTTCTGTAAAATCGACCAGGCATTTGGTACGGGTAGTAAATTAAATTTTATTTCTGGCGAGATACTTGTAGACTTCAACTACCGGAAATGACCTACGAGCACAGAACAGCATATCAAATTATAGTATTTACATAAAGCTATCAGCTGATTATAAATGCATTACTCATTAAAATATCCGTAAACAAAGATGGTACCCTCTATCGAAAAGATAGATACAAATACTTTTTCTTTATTCAACCCTGGTCTCAAGTGAGGTTTTTGGTACAAAATTTGATCATTCCAGAATCAAACTGACTTTCGAAGGCCTAATAAGCCTTTTTCGGTACGATTATAAATTGATGGATGTAAATTCCGGAAGTGCACATGCTTAAACCATAACACTTGTGCATAGTAGAAAATTGGGATACTTCTTATTTTAAGTATCTTGATTAGATTAACAGCATGAATCCTAATTCATCATGTATACATTTAAATACTACAGTGATTGAGTTAGTAACACCTTAAGATGTTATTTTTGTTTAACTGAAGAATTACAAATGACTCTTTTATACCAAACACCAACATATTACCCAAAATACATAATGAAGACACGAACTACAGGTTTAACAGCCCAGGAACTGGCTCGCTATTTAGGTGGCCGGGTACAGGTACTGGTTGAAGGCACAGATGCCCAAAGCCGAAATGCTAAACTAGTAGCCGTTGATATTACAAGCGGGGAGGTAAAGGTTTGTTACGAAGGGAGTCGGCTTGAGCATGAGTTATCGCCTGAATTGGTCCGTCCCGTACTCCGGAAACTAGTAACGATCAGCAATGACGAAGCACGCGAATGTTTTAAATCGGCTTATTCCTGGGATGAAGATATCGATGTGACAGTAACGCGGGGCAATGACTATATTGAATTATACGCTGACCCTATAACGCTCATTATTACAACTAAAGGTGTTATTGCTTCAAGCAAAGACAGTGGTTACCGCGTTGGCCCAGCCCGTGTCAATGCCCGTGCCATCATAAATTACCTCGATGCACAAGGTTTCGATCTGGATGGCCTGATTGAGGCAGGGCTTTCTGTAGATGATGAAACGCTTACAACCTAATCAATAAGTACCATTATCATCGATAAATCGTTTAGCAAACGCCCTTAAACTATATCTTTGTACCCTCGAAGTACCGAACTTCTGTATAAAGTTTCTGGCCCAGATACCTATAACTAACTGTCAGTCAGCTTAATAAGCGCTGTGATTCGGCACATGGTTGTAACGATATTGCTAAACAATGAAAATTCTGATACCACTTCTAGTATTGTTGTCAATTAACGTACTAGCCCAGGTCAAGTTGCCAACCAATGACCTTGGACAGGTTCAATACCAGGAGTTAGTACGTCTGCCTGACGCAACACGCCCAACGAAGCAAATCATTACTCAGGCACGCTCGTGGCTGGCACAGCAATTCCCCAACGAAAGCGATGCTGAGCAACAATTCGATCAGGAGCATAACATTCTATTTGTCAAATCGGCCTACCGTATCGACGATCAACTAATCCGGTACACGCTTACCATTGAGTCTAAGTTTGGACGCTACCGGGCCACCATAACCGATCTCATCGCAGAAGGTAATGGACTTTCGCTACCCGTCCGACCCGATAGCCCTACTGCTGAAGAAATGAGTCGCTCCTCCGATAATAAACCAAAAAGCACGGCTGTAATAAACCAGGCCGTTCGTCAACAGGCTGATTTATACCGGCAAATCGATAAAGAATGTCACGATACACTGGCTAGCTTAAAAGAGTATATGGTATCGCTGGCAGCAAAAAAGACAGAATAACCAATTCGTTGTTTATCGATGCCGCTCCACGCCTACCTGCTCACACCAGGCCAGCACAGGACAGGTTGAACAATGAGGCAGTGTGCCGGTACAGATGTGCTTTCCGAAAGGCATCAGTAACCGATTGATATTTACCCACTGTTCACGTGGTACTTGTGTTTCCAACACGTTCAGCGTTTGTTCGGGCTGTTTGGTATGTACATAGCCCCACCGGTTTACGACCCGATGTACATGAACATCGACGCTGATCGCAGCCTGGCCTGTTGCTACGCCCAGGGCCAGGTTTGCGCATTTTGGACCAACTCCCTTCAGCGAAATCAGCGTAGCAAAATCGGCGGGCAATTCTCCACCAAATTCATTGACTATACGATCGGCAATGCCATGCATGGTATACGCCTTTTGATCCGGATAGGTCGTGCCGTATAGTAAATCCGTTAGCGTAGGTATGTTAAGTGCCAGAAGTTGTTCGGGGGTTCGGGCAGCGTCAAATAGTTTTAGCGAAACCGGTATTGTTGTCTCGTCAAGCGTGCGAATGGAGACAATACAGGAAATTAGTTGTTCAAACAGGCTATCATAACCACGCTCGGCCAGCTCAAACATAGCGGCTTTTGGGTAAGGTTGAATAGCCCGCTCGATTCGGTTCAGGATAACGTCGAGATCGAAATCAGGTTTCATAGACCGGTTTAGTTTACGGTTTCGGGTTAGCTACCAACTGTTATTCGGTTGAGTTAGCTACCAGTAAACCAGAAACCGTAAACTGAAAACCGGCTGTCAAGGTTTTATACGTTTATGATTACCATTTCTACCCGACGATTTTCAGGACGCTCCTTCAGGCTTTTATTCTTATTGATTGGTCGCGATGGGCCATAACCGACTGTATCGATTCGGCCCGCACTGACTCCTTTTGCCACCAGGTATCGCTTCACTTCATTGACCCGATTCCGGGACAGTTCAACGTTCGAATCGAAATCGCCAACCGTATCCGTGTGCCCTTCGAGCCGAATGGTCATTGTCGGATTCTGCTGCATTACGGTTACGAGTCGATCCAGTTCAGGGTAGGATTCAGGCTGAAGGTCGAACAGGGAAGCATTAAAATAAATATTTTTCAGCGTAATGGTAGCTCCGGCTTCAATTGGAACCAGATCAAAATTCCGGTTTACATTGACGCGATTCGTTGCGAGGGTATCGCTCTGGCTGAAATAGCCTTTCGCCGAAGCGGTTACAATATACACACCGCGCCGATCGACTGGAATCGTATAGGCTCCTGTTGATTTATTACTCCGAACAGAATCAGCCGAGCCGTCGCCGGCCGACTCAGCGCCGGATAGCAGCCGAAAACTGACCGTTGCGCCCATTAGCTGCTTAGTTTTGGCGTCGCGCGTAATCCCACCAATTGCCACAGCCGATGGAGTTGCCTGTGGTTGTGTTACGGGCGGGGTTGGGTCGGGTGTTCCAGCGCCAGGCGATGTCCGGGGCTGATAGCGTGGTTGTTGTGGTTGCTGCGGTTTTGGCTGAACCTGTGGCTTGGGTGTTCGTTGTGAGTAGGTCTTTTTAGGCGGATTGATGATGTGAACTCCCCAGAAATTGAAACACACATAACCACCACCGTCTTTACATTCAAACAAATCGAACGTAGTATATCCGGGATCGATCCGTTCAAAATAGGCGACAAAATCTACCCGTTCACCCGGCTGAACCCGCCGACGGGTTTCGAGGGGAATATTCTCGGCCCGAATAAATTTATACGATCGTTCGCCCTCATTGACATACAATCGTGATGTTGGCTGAAAACCAATGTTGTTGCCAGACTCTATCTTTCCTCCTCTCCCATTGGGCATTGGGATGATGAAAGGCAGATCGCGGCCTAATGAGCCTCGCTGACTGGCTTCAAACTTCATGTAAATGACTGTGTATTGGGCCGTTAGCTCAACACGCTGTATAGACACGTCACGGTCGTTCACATCATCTACCCTGGGCGATTCGGTGGCATATTGCACCTGTGCGTGCAGCTCTGGTGCGAGCAGCAGCAGAACAAAAAATGGAAGTAATAGACGGTTCATAATCGTTGTTTACAGGAAGTTACTCCCTATAAACGTTAGACTATGCCGAGTGGTTTATGGTTTAATTTTTACTCAAACAGTAAGTTATGAGCATTTGATTGTGAATAAATCAAGAAAATCGCCCTTTATCTCACCTTAATGGCCTGAAAAATATTTTATTCTAAGGATAAACTATTTTTCCAACAAATATTTTGACATTACCAGCAGAATCAACCTTTGTTGTAGACCATTTTTTTTATAAGTTATCGTTGCGTTGTACTTTTACAGTTCTTTTCAACTTTCTAAATTAATAACATGAGAAAACTCTTACTAGTTAGCTTCCTATTTCTTGCGGTAGCTTGCAGTAGCTATGCACAGAGTCAGGTAGTATCAGGTAGGGTCACGTCATCGGATGACGGCGCTGGTCTACCAGGCGTATCGGTCAGCATAAAAGGCCGAACGCAGGGAACGTTGACCGACGCATCGGGCAATTACCGCCTGTCTACTGATGGTACTGTTACCCTTGTTTATAGCTTCATCGGCTTTACCTCCGTTGAAGAACCGGTCAATAATCGTTCTGTAATCAACGTAGAACTGAAGACTGACGTACGTAATTTGAGCGAAGTCGTTGTTACAGGTTATGGACAGCAGATCAAGCGTGATCTGACTGGTAATATTGCGAAGGTTAGGGCTGCGGATATTCAGGATCAACCCGTAACTACTTTTGATCAGGCTCTTCAGGGTAAAGCCGCCGGAGTGCAGATCAATTCAGGTTCGGGTAAATTAGGTCAGGGAATTCAGGTTCGGGTTCGGGGGCAATCGTCTGTGTCTGCCTCGAATCAGCCCCTGTATGTCGTTGATGGAACGCCGGTTACAACCGACAATCTGAGCTTCAATAGTGCTTCTACAAACCCATTGGCCGATATTAACCCGCAGGATATTGAGTCTGTCGATATTTTGAAGGATGCGTCTGCCGGGGCTATTTACGGAGCAAGAGCGGCCAATGGCGTTGTGCTGATTACTACCAAGCGCGGAAAAGCCGGTCGGACGAATATCAACTTTGGTGCGCAATATGGATCGAGCAAACCGACGAAAAAACTTAATTTTCTGAATACGGACCAATACGTCAAATTTTACAATCAGGCTGCCGCTAATTCAGACCGCATCGAGGGCCTTGATCCAGCCGATCCTGATTCGTATTCGTCCTACATGAAGAGCTTTTACGACACGCAGGGACTCGGCACCTATGGCACTCCTAAACAGGTAAGTACAAACTGGGGAGACCTGGCTTATCAGGATGCACCGTATCAGCAATATGACTTGAACATAAACGGCGGTAATGAGAAAACGACGTTCTATTTATCCGGTCAATTGCTGGATCAGAAAGGTATTCTGGTTGGCAACGCCCTGCAACGGTATTCTGGTCGCCTGAACCTTGATCATCAGGTGTCGGATCGCTTCCGCACAGGCTTCAACATTGGCCTGACCCGAACCTATAACCAGCGCATTTCGGCAGATAACCAGTTTGATAATCCAATGCAGATGGTGGCCCTTCCACCAATGACACCCGCTACGGATCCGACTACGGGTCTTCCGGTAGGTACCCCTCCCGGCGACATCAGCATTCCGGTTTATTATAACCCGCTGATCAATATTGGCAATGCCTATTTTAATACAACGGTTTACCGGAATATCAGCAATGTGTACGGTCAGTTGCAGATTATCAAAGGGTTAACATTCCGCACGGAATTTGGCCTCGACGTATTGAACCAGCAGGAAGAACTGTATTACAACAGTAAAACACAGCGTAATTTCAGCGCCCCACAAGGCGTCGGCCAGAACCGCTACGTGCGCGTAGAGAATTACACGACCAATAATTTCTTTTCCTACGGTGCAGTCTTCGGTAAGCATGCCATTGATGCTACGCTGGGGATGTCTTATCAGCAGTCTCAGCAAAAAACGAACTTCACCGAAGGTCGTGACTTCCCGTCGGACGCCTATCGCCAGATCGTTAGCGCGGCCCGCAAAACCGATGGTAGCTCAACGCAGACCGATTATCGCTTCCTGTCATACTTCGCCAGAGCTAATTACAAATTCTCTGACCGATACCTGCTGGGGGTAAGTGCCCGTGTCGATGGGTCGTCACGATTTGGTCGCAATAGCCGCTACGGCTTTTTCCCGGCAGTTTCGGCCGGTTGGGTATTATCGGAAGAAAGCTTCCTGAAAAATAACAATACCATCAGTTTTCTGAAGCTCCGCTCCAGTTATGGCCGGACAGGTAATGCCGAAATTCAGAACTTCCCGCAATTAGGTCTGTTTACGGGCGATGCCAATTATGGCTCATTACCCGGTCAGCGTCCGTCACAGCTGGCCAACCCCGATCTGAAGTGGGAAACGACCAACCAATTTGATATTGGTCTTGATTTCGGGATTCTCAACAACCGTATTAACGGCGAAATTGACTACTATAACAAGCAAACAACAGGCTTACTGCTGAACGTAAACGTTCCGGGTACAACTGGTTTTGCTACACAATTCCGGAACGTTGGTAGCCTGGAAAACAAAGGGTTTGAATTTGTATTGAATACCGAAAACCTGACGGGTGCTTTCCGGTGGACGACAAGCTTCAATGCTGCTACCAACCAGAACAAAATCACCAATCTACAGGGACAAATTATTGAAGGTGGTATCAACGCCATGAGCCGTGCCGTTGAAGGACAACCGCTGGGTGTATTCTTCACGCAGGAGTACGCAGGTGTTGATCCGGCGAATGGCGATGCGCTCTGGTATAAAAATACGGCGAATCCTGATGGATCATTAGATCGCACGACAACGAATGTCTACAGTCAGGCCCAGCGTGTCGTGAAGGGAAGTCCACTACCTAAATGGACTGGCGGTATCACCAACACCTTTAGCTACAAAGGCATTACATTGAGCGTGCTATTCAACGGCGTATTTGGCAATAAGATCAACTTCTATGGTGTTGGCCGCTACTCGTCGGCAAATGGTCGTTTTGAAGATAACCAGACCGTCGATCAGTTAGACGCCTGGACAACTCAAAACACCAATACGAACGTACCGGAAGCCCGTTTGTATTATAACAACGGCGCTCAATCGTCGAGCCGATTTATTCTCGACGGTTCATTTGTCCGGCTGCGCACGGCTACATTATCGTACAACTTACCAAAAACACTGATCAATCGGGTGAAATTGAATAGTGTACGTTTCTTCGTAACGGGTCAGAACCTCCTCACCTTCACGAAGTATGCGGGCTGGGACCCAGAAGTAAATGCCGATTATATCGTATCGAACATCGCTCAGGGCTATGATTTCTATACCGCACCACAAGCTCGTACGATCACCGGCGGAATTAACATCGGTTTCTAACCCAAACACGTTAAAACTGAATTTTCAAACGCATTTTCATTATGAATTCATCCATAAAATACTGGTTATACGTCGGTTCCGTTAGCCTATTGCTCACGGCCTGCGACAGCCGACTAGACGTTGTGCCGACTCAGAGTATTGAGCAGGGTCAGGCGTTAAATACCGAACAGGACGTTCAGATCACCTTAACCGGCGCTTATGATGGGCTAAATACATCCGCGGCTGCCCAAAATGGAGCTAACTTATTCGGTGGCGCCTTTCAGTATATTGGCGATCTGCTCGGCGATAACCGTGATGTTGTTTTTGGTGGTACCTACGCAACGATTGATGAGATCTGGCGCAAAACCGTTACAACATCGAATACAGTCAACCGCGATGTATGGCTCAATAGCTACAGTACAATCAACCGTACCAACAACGTACTGTCGGCATTACCTAAAGTTAGTGAAGCCAATCGTGGGAATATTGAAGGGCAAGCCCGCTTTATCCGGGGTGCGGTTTACTTTGAACTGGTTAAGCTCTACGGAAAAAGCTGGAACGATGGCACAGCAACGGCTAATGCAGGCGTACCGCTGGTACTCACGCCAACCACTTCTGTATCAGATGCCGATTACCGCGCCCGGAATACAGTGGCGGAAGTTTACACTCAAGTGCTGGACGACTTAACGAAAGCAGAAAGTTTATTACCCGCTACGCAGTCTGGAGGAACTGGTTTTGCCACCAAAGGAGCAGCAGCGGCTATACTGGCTCGCGTTTATCTTCAACAGCAAAACTATGCGGCTGCCCGCGATGCGGCCAATCGGGTTATTGCATCGGGCACCTACAGCCTGGAATCGAATTTTACGGATGTATTTAACGACGCAACGAATGATAATGAATTGATTTTCAAAATCATCATTACAGATCAGGATGGCGTCAATGACATGAATACATTTTACGCATCAGTGCCTAATCAGGGTCGGGGCGATGTGCGCGTTCAATCCAAATTCCGCCAGCTCTATGCTGCGGGCGACGTGCGGGGAACGTTTTTCAACACGGCAGGACAGAATACATTTACCAGTAAATTCAACGATCAATACGGCGATGTTCCGGTTGTGCGACTTGCTGAAATGTATCTCGTTCGCGCCGAAACGAACCAGCGTCTGAATACGAGCATTGGTGCGACTCCACTGGCCGATGTAAATCTGATCCGGAACCGGGCCAAGGCGGCTCCATTGACTGCTGTCGATCTGAACGCGGTTCTGCTGGAACGTCGTCTTGAACTAGCTTTCGAAGGCCAGCAGCTCGCCGACATCAAACGTACAGCGGGCACAGTAGGTACAGTAGCCTATAACGCCAATAATCTTGTTCTGCCGATCCCCCAACGGGAAATTGACACGAATAAAAAGCTGGTCCAAAATCCGGGATATAATTAAGCAACACTGTTAGGACATTCGCTCAACACTGTGCCACGGTTTGCTGATGACGTTCATACTAATCGTGACACAGTGTTGAGCGATTGTCCTGACCGGATTTGTTCCAATAAAAAGTGGTGCCAGGCTCTCAAACCTGACACCACTTTTTATTTTAATCAACATCTCAGGAATCGGCTCCAGTCAAAACAGAGACTGTTTATTCACTTTTAGCGCTCTGCTCACCGTTATTTTTAGGTAATGTGCTTTCATAAAGAGTGTTGAAAATCAATTTATACGTTCCGCGTGGCTGGCCCCGAAATTGTGGGCTAAAGCCGAAAAGAACAATAGTACCTTTACCCTGATAAGCTCGAACAACTGCGGCTTTTCCGGCAATGTATTTGTCTTCATTCAATGCCCAGCCGCTCATCAGCAACTCTTTTTTGGCATAGCTGGCAATAACCTCTACTTTCGGTTCTGGCGCGGCTTTAACCTCCTCGCGGCCGCCTTCGCCCTCGCGAACCTGACGAATAACCTCAAAGGCCCGACTATTGGAGAAAGCAGCGGCCGCTTCGGGCTGCATACCATAGGCCAGCGGATGCTTCGTATCGATAACCGTCCGAATCAGCGAGCCGGGGATATAGAACTGCTGACTCGACAAACCGTCGGTAACATTCTTAACCGGTAACCCAAATAGCTCTATCGCAAAGTCGCTGGCACCGTCAAATGCGACCAGCGTTCCGCCATTCGAGACATACTGCTGTAAGGCTACTGTACCGCCCAGGCCTAATCCACCGACGTATTGAGCAGGCATTGTGTTGGCGGCATGACCATTTAGAATCCGCTTCACCTCCTGATCAGGAATGATAATTGCGCTATAAGCCGACAGATCTTTTTTGGCGATGTCGGCGTCGTGCAACGTATCGACCGGGAACCCATAGGTTTCCATCAGCCAGCGCGTCCAGCCTTCATCCATGTTCGCTACCCACGATTTATACAGGCCGATTTTAGGCAGTTTCAGCGGTTTTCCCACGGTTGCCGGTTTGCTCGCAATGGCAGTAAAACTTACACCCAGTTCCTTGGCCAGCTTCTGGATACGGGCATCGGTTGACGCTCCTTTTTCGATCAGGAAGTTCTTCGGATCGGTCGATTGGGCGCTGGCAGGCATCATCGACACAAGTTCACCGTCTTTTAGCAGGCGGTTAACGGCCATGACGCTGGCGTTCTGGTTCCGGGAAAGCAGATAGCCATATCCCGCACTTTCGGCAACCTGACCGGCAACAACGGGTGCGAGTCCTTTAATCAACTCGGTTTCGGCCTTAAATGCAGTGCCGATTTTGGCCACACTCACGCCCATTTGCATGGGCAATGTCCAACCGGCCAGATCGTATGGTGGAATCGGCGGACCACCCGGATAGAGCCGTTGATTTGGATGAACCTGCTTTTCCATCAGGTCGACGACGTAGGGACTAAATGCCTGACCGCCATAAATAACATAGGAACCAGCCGCATAAGAGACACTATTGACCTGAAACGGCTGCGTAGCCCGGTGTACTTCTACCCCACTTTGGCGAAACATATTGACCAGATTCAGGGCCTCGCCTTTGTCCCATTGCCCGGTTGGAATGATGTAGGCATACGGCTTCTCTTTCCCGGCCGCTTCGATGGCATCGCGGCCCATCCGGTAAATGTTATACAGAAATTCCTCGCGTTTATCGGCCGCCAGGACAAGTGTAGCCATCGACGCTTCTTCCATGTAGTTAACCGCATCGCGGAAATGCGATTGGCCACCTTTCCAGGGATCAGCATAAAAAATTTCGGTTCCCGTCGTGGCGGCAGTTACGCCCTGACCAACGGTTTTAGGGAGTGAATCGGGTGGATAAAATCGGGGCGACGGCGTTGCGTGAGCTGTTTCGGTCAGAATACCGATCTGATTGTGGTAATAAGGAACCGTTCGCATACCGCCGTTCCACCACATGCTGAACCGCAGTTGTGACACCACTCCCGGCATTCGTTTGATGGCAAATCGGCTGGCCATTGCCGTACCGACCAGATTGACGCCTGCCGTTACAGCGGGGTGAATCTGCGGATTAACGGGATTGGCAAAGGGCGGAATGAAAATACGAGTCCAGGCAGGCGACGTTTGGTGGTGGTTATAAACAATTTGCGGATACCACTGATTGTAGAGTACCTCCGAAACGGCTTTTGTTTCGGGCATGTTATTCGTAAACCAGTCGCGGTTGTTATCGTGCCCAACGTAATGGTGATACAACCAGGGTGGCTGTGTGGTTTCGAAGGGTGTTCCAAGATTACCGTTATACCAGTCAGCCACAATATCGAGCCCATCGGGGTTCATTTCAACCATGAGCAGCGCAACGACCTGATCGCGAATTTTCTTCATCTCCGACGACTCTTCGGTTGCCATGCGGTAGGCCAGTTCGGGCATCATCTGCGCCGATGCTACTTCCGATGCGTGCATTCCGGCATCGACCCACACAATGGCCTTGCCCGAAGCCGCCAGACTGCGCGCCTGAGCGTCATCGATTTTTGCCCGTGAAAGCTGTTCACTAACACTCCGCCAGCGATCCAGCTGTTTCATGTTGGCTTCGCTCGACACCATCAGCAGTAACAGCGGTTTACCCAGCACCGATTTTCCGATGGTTACCATCTGCACCCGATTACTGGCTTTATCAAGGCGCTGATAATAGTCCATCAGCATTTTGTAGTTGGCCAGCTTATAGTCGGCTCCCGGTTCGAAGCCAAACACATCGGCGGGTTTTGGCACCTGAGCCATAGCCGCCAGCCCTGAAAACAAGGCCACGCAGAGCAGTAATAAACGATGACGATAGTAGTTCATGTTAGTCAGGCAATTTGGTTAACAGATAATAGAGAAAGGCTGAAAAACACTGTGGCCCCGAATTCAAATTCGGGGCCACAGTGTTTTTCAGGTTAAGCATCAGTTGCCATTCGTGGCCTCGCCCGGTGCCGAACCGGCGGAGTAAAGTTGATTGAACAGTAGTTTAAACGTTCCGTGCGACTGCGCCCGGAATGTAATTTCGGGGCCGAAAGCGTAGAGTTTGCCGGTACCGACAGGGGCCATGAAGGCCGCAATACCATCCTGTAGATACGACTGTCCCCATGCCCAGCCGCTACGCAGCGGTTTGCTCGTCGAGAACCAGGCCAGTGGTTTCACTTTTCCGGTAGCGATTGCATCAGGAGCTACTTTAAACACGGGGCTGGCATCAAAATAAACATCGGTTAGCGCCGGCAAACCCCAGGTTGCCTGATTGGTAGAGTCTACACTCATTTGCAGTACGCTGCCCGGAATGTAATATTTCTCACCCGGTAACGGCTTTTCCTGTCCCGTTGTGGTCATCTCGGTCAGGGCACTTTTAACGGGCAGTTTCAGGTGATAAGCCAGATTGGTGCTGGTGCCGATGGTGATTACGGTTCCACCGGTTTCCATAAACGTCTTCAATTGCGGAATCGATTTATCGGCTGTAATCTTTCCTAGCCACGGACGGTATTCAGCAGGTGTATTTTCGGGTTTAGCCTCCGAACCAAGCAGGCTGAAAATATCGACATCCTTGCCGCCAACCGGCGGAATAGCCCGCGTTACGAACACGATCACATCGAATTTTTTCCGGAGATCACCCGCGTCAATGTCCTGTGTATAGATGACTTTCGCCGGAAAGTGATACTGCTCCATCAACCAGCGGACCCAACCCGAAGGCATCGACCCGCCATAGGTATCCCAGAGAGCAATGCGCATCGGGGCCATTTTCGTCATCGTCGTCGTTGGCCGTTTGGCAAGGCTGGCTACTTCCAGACCAAGTTCTTTGGCGGCTTTATCTAGTACTGATTTTGACTTCGGTGTAGCGGGTACATAAAACGCCCCCGCTTCGCTGGCAGGCTTTACCCCCGTACCATTGGGCAGGCGATATACTTCAACGCCAGATGCCAGTAAATCATTGACGGCAGTAAAGGTGTTATTTGCCCGTGCGCTCAGCACATATCCGTCGCCTACTCCTCCGGCCACGTGTCCTTCCGGCGACTGTAGTTCACCATACGGCAATTTCTTGAAAGGCCCATCAAAACTGTCCAGAATACGATCAAACTGAATATTCATCAGGTACGCCAGCGTCCATCCGGCGGCATCGTATGGGCGAACAGGAGGGCCACCCGGATACTGAAAATCATTGGGATGATCCTGCGGTTCGAACATATCAAGCACGTGTGGACGGAATGCCTGATCGGACTTAATAACGTAAGAACCAGCCGGATACGTCTTCCCGGCAACGGCAAATTCAGACGTTGCCTGCTGAACCTGGATTCCCGTTCTGATCAATGCATTAATGAACTTGACGGCGGTAGCAAAATCAGGCTGACCAGCCGGAATAATGAACCCACGCGGATCGCGCAGAACCGGCGATTTCATAACCGTATCGTAGTACTTCATTGGCATACCACCCCCTTTGGGAATCATTCCGTACTGCGCCAGAGCGGCATTGGTGGGCGGCACTACTTTCTTGGGGTCTGAATCATACGCATTGGTGATCGCATCGATCCGTTTGGGCGAGAGCGCCCAGGTGTCGTGGCTACCGCGCTCAATGGAGTTTTTACCCATTCGGTAAATATTAAACAGCACTTCATCGCGATAACGGGCGGCATAACCCAGCACAGCATAATTCAGTGATACCGAATAGTCGATTGACTGCCGGAAATGCCATTTTTGTGGAGTAACCGGGAACGGCGTAGCGCCATTAGGCAGCAACCGCTTCGGAACCAGCGGCACATCTTCGGGAGTTGGGTCACCAATGATTTCGGTCAGGAGCCCAATCATGTTATGGAAGTGCGTAGTTGTGCGCAAGCCCCCGTTATACCAGGTTGAGAAAACTGAACCGCTCAGGCGGGTGAATCCGGGTTTGTTTTCGGCGTTCAGGCGGTTGATCATGGCTGCACCAAGAGCATCGATCCCGGTTACCATCAGCGGATCGAACACGTAATTGAACGGATCACGGTATGGAGGTCCAGCCAGTACCGACCCAGCCGGACCGCGCTGATGGTGATTATACATGATCTGCGGAATCCATTCGACAAACAACTGACGGCCAATATTTTGCGTTTCTTTCATGTTCAACATGAAGAAGTCGCGGTTGTTATCGTGACCAACGTATTTCTGATACAGTCTTGGTACGTTATCCAGCGAACGCTTTTCGGGAGTGGCTTCGCGCATGTACCAGTTCGTGACAATCTCCTGCCCATCCGGGTTTGCATGGGTCAGCAGAATAATATCATCGTTCAGAATCCGCATCGTTTCGGGATCTTTACGGCTCGCCAGTTGCCAGGCCGTTTCAATCAGTTGCATTGTCCCAACGGTTTCGGTGGCATGTAGACCGCCATCAATCCAGACAACGGCTTTACCTTCCAGAGCCAGCGCACGGGCCTGATCGTCGTTCAGATTTTCGGCGCGGGCCAGCTTCTGGGAAATTTCCTTGTAGTGGCTCAGCTTTTTCAGGTTGGCGGGCGACGATACGATCAGCATATATTGCCGACGTCCTTCTTCGGTCGGGCCAATATCGACCAGCTTTACCCGATCGGAAGTGGCCGCCAGCTTTTTAAAATAAGCCTCTGTCTGCGTATAAGTGGCCAGTTGGTAATCGTCGCCGATATTGAAGCCAAAATGTTGTTTAGGCGACGGAATTTGCGCCCAGACTGTAGTCAGGCCGAGCAGCAGGATGGCAAATGGTTGTAAAATAGAACGAATCATAAAGGGGTTAATTTAGAGGGGTAGTTGTTTATCGATTATTTTCTTCGGAAGCGAACACCAACCCGGCAGTCGCCAACTTCACCACGGGCTTCGTCGCATACGTTCTCCTGATAGCCCGCAATACGTCGCCCATCTTTCAGATTCAGCATAAACTTGAACAGAAAGTAGTCGTTTTGCGCAACCGTGCTCAGGTTAACACCCGTAAACGCAGCCAGTTGCGCGGCAGTAACCGTGAAGGTTTTGGGGAATTGCGTAACCGTTTCATAGAGCTTGTCGGAGGTGCCAACCCGGCTCGGAAGCGGATATTGTGTTACACTGGGATAGATACCTCCCGGCTGCGACAGCACAATTGGGTAAGCTGGATTTCCCGTAGCTGCCGCCTTATTGAAACCAAGATAGACATCAATGGAAGTCACTTCTTCTTTCCCAAAACCCTCCCATTTCAAGGTATACTCAAATTCCTGGGTAGCCAGATTAGTCGCACCCATATCAAAAAAGGAGGTATTGGCTGTAGAAACCGTAGGCAAGGCGGATTTCGCTATGTTGACCGCCACCAGTGGAACCGCCGTGTAGGACCAGTTTTCCCAAACATAATCTTCGGTCTTACAGGCATCGAGGCCAACGACCAGAAGGAGTGAAAAATAAAGAATGATTTTTTTCATGGGTAGCCTTAACTAATTTACGGTGAATCGTTTATTGTACTCGGTTTGCAGAAAACGCTATTCTCTGTCAACTGAATTACTTATCCCAAAAAACCGGTGTTGTTTGCTGCGCTGTCTGAACCTGGTCAGCCTTAGCCGATACATTCGCATTGGTCGAAAGCTCCGTGATCGAATACGTTAGCCGCAACGGGAACGTGTTCAGCGGGGCAATGGGAGCGGGCAACGCAGGCAATCCGGTTCGGCGGTAATCGTTATACGCTTCCATGCCATTGCCATAGAGCGCAATGTACTTCTGCGTCATAACCGCGTTCAGTTTGCCAGCCGCATCGGCTGCGTCATATTGGCTGGTTCGGTTGGCCACGAAGGCCGTGATGGTAGCCGCCGAAATGGCCGGAGCTGAATTCCCGGAAGTCGAGGCAATTGTGTTGACGCTGTTCAGGTGAGCCGTGATACCATCCTGAAACAACTGCTTCGCGTCGCCGGTGGTCCCCAATGTTAATGCCGCTTCGGCCAAAATAAACTTCACCATCGCGTTTGTCATGAACGGAAACACACCCGCACCCGTACCGTCGGTATTGCTCACTACTTTCGGGGCTGAGGTTGCCCCTGCGTTGGTTATGAATACATTGGCCGACGTCAGGTTGTTGATGGGGCCGTTATCATACAAACCACCGGCCGGATACACGCCAACCGTAGCTTTCAAGGCGTTATCATTCGGTGAAGCGGTTGCATCGCCCGTGTAACGACCGAAATAACCATTACCCGTTGGCGTAAAACCAACCGTATAATTAGAGGTCTGACGGTAGAAGAAATAACGAATCCGGGGATCGTCGGTATTGAACAAGCGTTCGATGAAGCCCTGGCTCATGTAGTAACTTTTGCTGGCCTGGTACTCCGAGCGGTGCCAGGGATGCCGGTTAGCGGGCGTTTCGGTGGTGCCGAACCGGAACGAAAAATCCTGCGCATTGGTCGTGATCAGGGGCGTATTGGCCGACAATAAAGCAGCGATACCCGCTTTTGCCTTGTCGGGTTGCACAAGCCGAATCTGGTTGAATAGCTTCAATTTCAGCGTGTTGGCCATACGAATCCAGGCGGCCTTATCCCCTTTATAAATGATGTCGGCCGTGGTTGGCTGAATGGCAAAATTGCCTTTGTTCGCATCGGCCAGTGCTTCATCGATCAGCGTAAACAGTTTGTCATAGATGGTCGCCCCGCTTTCAAACGCCGGGTCAGAAATGGTCAATCCCTTCGACGCATCGGCAAACGGAATATCACCCCACAGATCAACCATCAGGCTGTAGATGTAAGCTTTTTCCAGCTTGGCAATCGATACATAGTCCCAGCGTTGCTGCTTTGTTCCCTCGCGGATAACGATCTCGATATCATTGAGAACCTGGGTGTACAAACCATTCCAGGACTGCTGATAATCGGTTCCGTCCTGAAAATTACGGCTTGTATTGCTCGTGTAGAGCTGCTGCATCAGGATGGATGTACCCTGGTTTACATCCCTCAAACTGCCGGTCATTGACACCTGAGTTGCGGGCAGAAGCAATTCCAGAACCGGCGTTGTTGGGTTGTTCGGATCTGCATTTATATCGATAAATTCCTTACAGGCGCTCCCGATAAACAGCAGGCTCACGAAAGAAGCTATTCGTATTAGCGTTATGACTTTCATAAAATCGTGTTCGAAATGGGTTGATTGACCAGAAATCAGAAGCTGAACCGGAGGTTTACACCCAACCGGCGGGTCGTTGGAATACCGATAAAATCGAAGCCCTGCGAATTGCCGGCGCCAAGCGAGCTAACCTCCGGATCGAAGTTCAGGTGCTTGGGGAAGTTCGGGGCCAGATACCACAGATTACGGCCGCTAAGGGATAGATAAGCAGACCCAAACGGCGTTTTATCCAGCCATTTTTTCGGTAACTGATAGCCCAGCGATACTTCACGAAGCCGGAAAACGGTTGCATCTAAAACGTTTACCTCAGCCGCACCACCCGGTCCAAACCCACCCGTGAAATAATAGTCAGCTACCGCAATTCCGATGTTATTCGGAATCTTCTTCCCTTCTCCATCCAGTATGGGCTTCAGGGTATTCACATCCCCCAGTACACCCGGTCCTACCAGAATGGCTTCCCGCTCTTCGGTATCTTTCGTTACACCCCGGCTAAGCAGTTCGTAAGCCGTGAAGGAATACATGTCGCCCCCTTTTTTCCAGTCAAACAGCGCACTCAGCGTAATACCCTTATAGCTCAGCGAATTGGTGACACCCAGAATAAAATCGGGATTAGGATTGCCAATGGCCGCTGTTTTACCGCTTAGAATGGGCTTTCCGGTATTTGGATTAACCAGAATATTGCCTTCATCATCTTTAGCATAAGTCGATCCGCGAATCTGCCCGTAAGGCTGACCAGCAATGTGTACGCTGCCCAGATCGGAGAATCCACCGTAGGGTAACTCGGTCAGGTTGCCAATGTCCCGCACGATGTTGCGGTTCATGGTAAAGGCCGACGAAAGCGTCCAGGTCAATCCGTTGAGAGCCTTTACGGGGGTTGCGTTCAGCCCGATTTCAATCCCTTCGTTCGATGACTTACCCAGATTGATTACCTTTTGCGTATACCCGGATGAAGGCACAGCATTGACCGTAAAAATCTGCGACGTACTAATCTTGTTGTAGTATGTGATGTCCAGCCCAATCCGATTATTGAAAAACTGGAGCTCGGTTCCTAATTCCAGCTCGGTGATAAACTCCGGTTTCAACAAAGAATTGGCCAGCAAATCCGATTCGGTCAGTGTACTTTGTCCAGCAAAAGGAGAAGCAATCGTACCCGTTCCTGAAGCACCCGCGCCCAGAACCGGGTTGGCGATATAAACCGTCTGCGTCTGATACGGTGTGGCTTCATTGCCGACACGCGTATAACCAGCCCGGAATTTACCAAACGACAGAATATTTTTGGGTAGCTTGAACGCTTCCGTGAAAATCAGCGATGCACTGGCCCCGCCGTAGAGATAGCTTCGATTGCTGGCAGGCAACGTCGATGATACGTCATTGCGAGCTACCAGGTTCAGGAAGGCAAAGTTTTTATAATCCAGCGAAATGTCGGTGAAGAACGCAAAGAATCGCTGTTTGAAATCGTTGCGGTTGTTAGGCAGTACACGCGGAATGGTTACGCTGGTATTATTCAGCGAATTGATGCCCCGAAAAATAATACCATCACCAAAAACGACCTGGCGTTCGGTTAGTCGCTGGTTCACATTATTCCCTACAATAACTTTCAGTCCAATGTTTTCATTGATTGGTTTCGTAGCTGTTATCAGCAAGGTGTTATCCAGTTCCTGCCGGTAGATGTTATCGGTCGTGACATTGCCATTTGGGAAATAATCACCGCCTTTCCCGTTCACTACCGTGCGCCGATCCGTGTAGGCGTTGAAGCCAACGGTATTCTGCACATTCAACCAGGGCAATGGATCGAATCCAAGCACAACGTTCCCGTAATAGCGATCTACCTTACTCAGGGTAGGACTGTTAAGGACAGACCAATATGGGTTATCAGTCCCTACGCGGTCATACACGTTATTGCCGTTCAGCGGATTCGTATTCGGGAAACCCGTCAGGTCGTAGCTGGTCGGAACAAACATCAGAATGTCCATAATGGAGCTTCCACTCCCATTGGCCGCCGTTACCTGAGGAGATACCTGATCGGTGTTTACATAATTCAGCGCCCCGCTTAAGTAGAATTTGTTGTCTAGCTGCGCATTACCGCCAATGTTGACTGCTGTACGCGTAATCTGGTTTTCCCGGACAACACCCTGATTGGCGGTTCGTGACAAACCCGCCGTGAAGTTGCCTTTCTCACTGCCCGTCGATACCGACAGTGCGTTCTCAAATACGCTACCTGTACGAAAGAATTTTCTGGCGTTATCCTGTGAATAAGACTGGTATGGAATCTGAATTGGCGTTATACCATCTGCCTGATAAAACTCCGGAAACACGGTGGAAGGATACCGGTTGTTGGTTGTTAGCGGATGCGGAATCGTTGCCCGCGTAGGAATCAGACTCGTAATACCCTGATAAGGCGGCCCCCAGGAACCAAACACACCACTTCGATAATCGAAGTTGGTGCCCTGCCCGTAGCTCGTCTGATAATCAGGAAGTCCGGCTACGGTTTCCGTCGAATAGCCTGTATTGTAGGTAATTTCCAGCCCTTTCTTACTCTGACGCTTACCGGCTTTCGTTGTCACGATTATGGCACCATTGGCGGCCCGAGATCCGTAAAGAGCGGCTGCGGCCGCTCCTTTCAACACCGTCATTGTTAGAATGTTATTGGGGTCTAAATCGAACGCCCGGTTGGTAATGGTCGATCCGCCAACCGAGCCGTCGGTACCACCAAAACTGGAGTTATCGAACGGAACCCCATCAACCACAAACAACGGTTGGTTATTATTACCCAGCGACGAGTTGCCCCGAATGGTAATGTTAGTAGCACCACCCGCTGCACCGCCCGAGCCCTGAATATTCACGCCCGCAACTTTTCCCGTGAGCGCACGCAGTGCATCCGGCTCCGATTTCTGGGCCAGTTGGTTGGCATCCAGCGTACTCACCGAATAACCGAGTGCATTCTTGTCGCGTTTAATTCCAGCCGCTGTCACAACAACTTCGCTAAGTTGCTTCGTATCAGCCACTAACACAACATCGATCACCTGTTGTGCGCCAACCACAACCTCTTTGGACTGAAAGCCAACCGAGGAAAAAACAAGGGTGGCATTTTTGTCTGGGACATTAATCTGGTACGTTCCCTGTGCATCAGTAACCGTCCCAACGGTACTACCCTTCACCGTTACTGTTGTGCCGGGTAATGCCGATTTTTCTGCCGTGTCAGTTACTTTGCCACGCACAGCTCGCTGCTGGGCGAGCGCAAAAAATGGCAAAAGCAGGGTTAGAGCAAGGACAACTAGTTTCATAGATATTCAAGTAGAGATTATACATATAGAGAATGGCACTTAGTAAATGAAGCACCAATTATAAGGGATTATATTTTTTAATACTTATTTAATACAGAATAAAATTTTATTAAGTCATTATATTTAAATATTATCTATTAAACCTCCTATATTCTATCTACAATTGAATATATTAATTAGAAACGTAAACAGGCAAACAAAGACCTATTCTCAATAAACTACTACTAGCCAACAGATTACGTTAAAATTTATCAACAAGAGGCCATTATTTAAGCCATGAATAAGTATTTTTACTTAGTATGTTTTGGTTCTTACTCGATCGTGCAAGAATCAGTGCTACAGCGCTAAACGAACGTCTTAAACTAATTGAACAGTAATCTAATTCTCAACTTCACCTTATCTTCAAGGTAGCTCCAACAAAAAAGCCCCCCAATCTCTTGGGAGGCCAATGGTGTAAATAAAAGGGATAATCTAACTATCTGTCGTTTTCTTTTCGGCCTTTTTCATGTTCTTATGCATATGCTTCATGTCTTTTGCGGCATCCGCTTTTGCATCATCCCCCTCTTTCTTGGCCTCTTTTTTCATCTGCTTGGCTTCATGTTTCATTTCTTTATGAGCCTTTTTTGCATCATCCTGGGCAAAAGCAGCACCTGTCATCAACAGGACTGCAACTGCAGCGATCATTACCTTTTTCATAGTCTTCCTTAGATAAGTGAAATAAAACCAACATTAATTTAACCCTCCTCCAACGAAAAGGTTATTAAACTTTGGTTAAATCAGCCACTGACATTAAACGTCAACACGTTTAACTATCTGATTTTCGGGGCTTTTTCTTTGCTTTTACGGAAGATGCGCCAGTTCTGGTACTGCTGTTGGCATCGGTTGATGTTGTGCGGGGGCTGGTTGCATTACCCGCCTGATTTTGCTCAAGCGTTGTACCTGTTCCGGTCGATGCACCCATAGTTCCATCATGAGTATTTGCCGCCGACGGACTGGAGCGCGCGGCATCGACTGGAGAAATAGTACCAGCCGTGGTTGCTGGCTTAGTGCGTTTGGGCTGCTTTTGCTGGGCTACGGCGGTTCCGGCCATGAACAGCACGAAAGCAACAATTGCCATTGAGTTTATCATCGGTACGGGTTGTCTGGTTAATAATTGACTAACCCATACCGATGACAGTAGTTTTTGCGCCGGAAGAAATCTAAGCAAACGGGCTTAAAACAATTAGGCCGTTACGTTAAACTCCGACGTCAGATGGAACTGAATATCCGGGTTGTTTTGCTGGTTCATGCGCAACATCCAATCAGATTCGGCCAGAAAAACGGGATGCTGATCTTTATCGTAGGCGATCTGGTTGCCTTTCAGTCGGATAAACTCAGCAAGCTTAACCGGATTTTCGGCGGTGATCCAGCAGGCTTTTGTATAGTTGAGTGGCACCCAACGGCACTTCGCCCCGTATTCATTCTCCAGGCGATACTGAATTACTTCAAATTGCAATTCGCCCACGGTCCCCACAAACTTCCGATTGCCTAGTTCAAGCGTGAACAACTGGGCAACGCCCTCATCGGTTAGCTGTTGAATCCCCTTGTCCAACTGCTTGGATTTCATGGGGTCGAGGTTCACCAGTTCTTTAAAGATTTCGGGCGAAAAACTTGGAATACCCTGAAACTGTAGGTCTTCGCCCTCGGTCAGTGTATCCCCAATCTTAAACGTACCGGTGTCGTATAAGCCAACGACATCGCCAGGAAATCCTTCTTCCACGACGCTCTTGCTATCGGCCATAAAACTGAACGGCGAGGCAAAGCGAACGTTTTTGTCGAGACGGGTGTGGTGGTAGAATTTCCCCCGTTCGAATACGCCCGAGCAGATGCGCAGAAACGCAATACGATCGCGGTGGCGCGGGTCGAGGTTGGCGTGAATTTTAAAGACGAATCCGCTAAAGTTCTTCTCGTCAGGTAGCACCTCCCGTTTATCGGTTGGCCGGGCAATTGGTTCGGGCGAGATATCACAGAAACCTTCCAGTAGCTCTTTCACGCCAAAATTATTGACAGCCGAACCAAAAAACACGGGAGCCAATTTGCCATCCAGATAAGCCTGCCTGTCGAAGGAGTCATAAACGCCCTCAATCAGCTCAACATCTTCACGCAGTTGAGCCGCATCGCGCGCGCCTACCTTCTGATCAAGTAATGAATCATCCAGATCAATTGGAAGCACATCATCTTCAACGCGGGTCTTGTTGACTTTGAAGAAATATAACTTTTTCTCGATGAGGCTATAAACACCCTTAAAGTCAGAACCCATGTTTACAGGCCAGGTCATTGGCCGAACACGAATGTTGAGCTTCTCTTCCAGTTCGTCGAGCAGATCGAACGGGTTACGGCCTTCGCGGTCCAGTTTATTAATGAAAATAATAACCGGTGTATCGCGCATGCGGCAAACTTCCATCAACCGCTCGGTTTGCTCCTCAACTCCTTTTACGCAGTCGATAACCAGAATGACGCTATCAACAGCAGTAAGTGTCCGGTAGGTATCTTCCGCAAAGTCTTTGTGACCAGGTGTATCGAGAATATTAATTTTGAGATTGTCGTATTCAAACGTCATTACCGACGTAGCCACGGAGATACCCCGTTGCTTCTCAATTTCCATGAAATCGGAGGTTGCCGACTTCTTGATTTTATTGGATTTTACGGCCCCTGCCGTCTGAATAGCCCCGCCAAAGAGAAGCAATTTCTCGGTCAATGTTGTTTTACCGGCGTCAGGGTGACTAATGATGGCGAATGTCCGCCGACGAGCGGTTTCAGCCTGTATATTGGTTTGCATTATTCTCAGAATCAGACTACAAAGATACGAAGATTTAAGTGAAGAATGAAGCGTGACTAATAAACCTCATGTTGAGTTACTATGCTTCATTTTTCGCTTTTCACCTATAAAAACGCCCACAGTAACAGCGCCCAGCCAGCAATCATAGCCACTCCGCCTAAAGGTGTGATGGCTCCCAACCAGGTGATGCCGGTAAAGCACAGAACATAAAGTGACCCAGAAAAAATCAGCGTTCCGCCCAGAAATGAATACCCCGACCAGTTGAGAAGCTTGACAATGGTTGGGTTACTCCCAAATAACTGCATCAACACACCCACCAGCACAAGAGCCAGTGCATGATAAAACTGGTATTTAACGGCTGTTTCGAAGGTTGCCGCCCGGCCCGATGCATCGAGCATTGCTCGCAACGCATGTGCACCAAACGCGCCGAGCGCAACGCCCAGCAGACCTAAAACGGCTCCTGCCTGAATAAAGAATTTCATATCATTGTTTGTTATGCTGACAAAGTCAGGCCGCCAGAGCGGTAGTTTTAAAAAGGTCGTACTGGAAAATGCCTCCTTCTGCTCCGGCGTACCGGCCAGCATGACAGATTCAGTTCCGTGATCCAAAAATAGCACTCCCAACCCGCACCAGCGTGCTACCCTCTTCAACCGCTATCTGATAATCGCCACTCATACCCATCGAGAGCTCGGCGAACTGAACATTTTTACGGTTCATAGCAGCCAAGGTATCATATAACTGCTTGAGCCCGCGAAACTCCTGCCGAATCTGGTCGTCGTTGTCGGTGTTGGTTGCCAATCCCATAAGCCCAACAATCCGAACATTTTCCAGACTCTCCAGAGTTGGGTCGTTCAGCAGGTTTTCGGCTTCCTGAGCACTAAGGCCAAACTTGGTTTCTTCATCGGCAATATAAATCTGCAATAAACAGTCGATGGTACGATTGTTCTTTGCCGCCTGTTTATTGATTTCCTGTAACAGTTTGAGACTATCGACCGAATGAATTAAAGCCACAAACGGGGCAATGTATTTAACCTTGTTTGTTTGCAAATGACCAATCAGGTGCCACTCTACATCGGCAGGGAGCTGAGGCTGTTTCTCAGCCATTTCCTGTACTTTATTCTCGCCAAACTTTCGGCAACCCGCGTTATATGCCTCACGCAGCAACTCAACCGGTTTCGTTTTGGTAACAGCAATAAGTTGGGCGCGTCCCGCTAATTCGGTTTCGATCTGGTGAATCGTATCAGCAATCATAATGGCCTAAAAGTCGGTTCAACACCGACCGTTTATTAATATTGTGCAAAGATAGGTTTGAGAACTACGCGAAATCGTGTAGTTTTTGGCCATAAACCAGCTAACTGGTACAATAAACCGGTAGATGATATAGTTTTGGTAAGGATTTACACAACACCTTCGCTTAACAAATGACCCCAATGGAACCTAGACCCCAATCCCGAAACAATAGTCGCAGCTACTTGCTGGCCGCTCTACTGGTTCTGGCAGCATTAAACATATTACTACTCTATTTCTATTATCAGGAACGGCAGGATAATAAAACAAAAGATGCCACGATTGCGGCTAAAACGGAAGAAGTGTTATCCGCGAAAACGAAACTGGACTCCATTTCGGCTCAACTGGATGCCAAAATCGCTGAAATTCAGCAACTGGGTGGCAGTGTGGATTCGCTCATGAAAGTGAAAGCGCAACTGGAAGTCGATAAACGCGAATTACGGAATGTTAACTCCTTCGATCGAAAAAAATACGACCAGAAAATTCGAAATTACCAGGCTATACTGGCCCAGAAAGATCTGGAAATTGCCCGCCTGAAGGAAGAAAACGGTGTTTTATCCCAGCAGAACGAGTCGCTGTCGCAGGAAAACAATAGTTTGAAAGCAGAAAAACAAACATTGAGCGATTCGGTCGTTGCCGTGGCATCGAAAAATCAGGAGCTGAGCGAAAAAGTCACTATTGCTGCTGCGCTCAGAGCTGAGAACATTACGGTGAATGCCATTAATTCGCGCGGAAAAGAGAGCGACGGCGGCAGTTATAAAGCCCGGCGAATCGATAAAGTGCGGATTTCGGTGCGGATCGCCCCAAATGGACTGGCCAAGCAGGAAGAAAAAGTGCTGTATATGCGCGTTCTGGACCCGAGTGGGGCCGTTGTCTCTGATTTGGCTACCGGGTCGGGAGAGTTTACGTATAATGGCGAAGGCATGATTTATACAGCCATGCAACGGTTCAATTTCGACAATAGCCGCCAGCAGGTTGACTTCATTTATGGTCGCGGGGGGCAACGGTTTAGCCAGGGTCGTTATAGTATTGAAGTCTATTGCGAAGGCTTCCGGATTGGCGAGGGTGAGTTTACTGTGAAGTAATTGTTGGCGTCAATTGAAAATTCCCAGCAGGTAGTTAGCAAAAAAGCGACTGCCTACTGGGAATTTTCGTTTTTTTTCTTACCTTTGCGCCCTCATTTCAAACCAATTACGTACAATGTTTCCGAATAACTACGAAACGGTGTTCATTTTAACTCCCGTTTTATCTGAGATTCAGATAAAGGACGCCGTTGACAAGTTTCGCAAAGTGCTGACCGACAACGGTGCGGAGCTCGTTCACGAAGAAAATATGGGCCTACGCAAACTGGCCTATCCAATCCAGCACAAGAATACGGGTTACTACCAACTCTTCGAGTTTAAGGCTCCCGGCACGATCATCGAGAAACTCAACACCGAGTATCTACGCGATGAGCGCATCATCCGTCACCTGACGGTTTCACTTGATAAGCACGCCGTTGCTTACAATGACCGTAAGCGCAACGGCTTAGTGGGTAAGAAAAAACAAACCGAAAACGCCGGGGAGGCCAAGTAATCATGAGTTTGCAAAACGAATCAGTCTCGAAAACCGAGAACCGCAAAAAATACGACCGCTTCAAGAAAGCCGGCATCAAATACATCGACTACAAAGACGGAAACTTCCTGCTGAAACTGTTGAACGAACAGGGTAAAATTTTACCCCGGCGTTTGACCGGTACAAGCCTGAAAAACCAGCGTAAAGTGGCCCAGGCCGTCAAACGCGCTCGTCATCTGGCTATCCTGCCGTACGTAGGAGATTCACTAAAATAGTTTTCAGCTTATAGTTTATAGTTTTCAGTTGTACAGCAATCTTCTGTCCACAAAACTGTAAACGGACCTACTGAAAACTGAAAACTCTTTTAATCATGGATATCATTTTAAAAACCGATATTGCCGGCCTGGGCTATAAGAATGACACCGTAACGGTGAAGCCTGGCTACGGCCGCAACTACCTGATTCCTCAGGGATTTGCGATCATGGCGACCGATTCTAACAAGAAAATCGTCGCCGAAAACATTCGTCAGGCCGCTCACAAAGCCGAAAAAATCAAAAATGATGCCCAGGCAATTGCCGATGGCATCGGCGATATTACACTGACTATTCCGGCAAAAGCGGGCGATAGCGGCAAAATATTCGGCCGTGTTACAAACACACAGGTAGCTGACGCTCTGCGCGCAAAAGGCTTCGACATCGACCGGAAGAAAATTACGGTTGATGACGTAAAAACCCTCGGTACCTATGAAGCGTCACTCGACCTGCACAAGGATGTGAAGCACAAGGTTAAATTTGAGGTTGTGTCTGCAGAATAAGCACTTCATAACAAAAAACGGTCGGCCAGATTTATATCTCGGTCGACCGTTTTTTTATGCCTATACTTTCGCTTCAATTTCAGTGTAATACCATTCTACTGGGGCCTTGTATTCTTGAAATATCGAACATATTTCGCCAAAGACTTTAGCGTTTTTGTATTGAATCTGCCGCCAATCACAGGGTTCCAGCAATTTCAACGTTTCGCTCAGTGTCAGTTTCTGGGCCTCCTGCCAGTAAACCAGCTGTTTCTTATCGGCAATCGTTCGATACAACAAATCACGGGCACGAACAGAAAAGGAGATTTCCTGTAGTTTCAGTGGCGGAATTCGTTCAATAAACTCCTGCCGACGGTGAATTTCATGGCGCGCTTGATTAATTAATTCATGTAGTGATTCGAAACTAAGTGCTTTAATTCGTTTCTGGAAGGTCATCATTCTTGAGTAAATCGAAAAGAATTATTTCCGGTGAATGTATAAATAAAAGGCTATATCTCCTTACGTCAGGATAGATATAATAGTTAATAAATTTATACGGTTATATTTTATATTTATAGTATAGACGACAGATGAAATACATCAGGGTAGTTTTAGCACAATTTTTTACAAACCAAACACCAATATAACACATTAAATATCAGACAGTTATACACGAAATTAACTTTAAAAACAGGGACCTATTTGGCATATATTTTTGTTGATGCAGTATGCAGTTTCATACCGAATTTTCACCTGAACCACTCGCCCACCGTATTGGCCTCAACAGCCGTATTGTGACTATTGGGTCGTGTTTTGCTGAGGTTATGGGTCGTCGATTGGCCGACCATAAACTAACTGTCCTGGATAATCCCTTTGGCACGATCTTCAATCCCGTTTCTATTGCCAAGCTGCTAACAATGGCTCTTTACGGGACTTTGCCCGACGAGAATCGATACGTTGAACGCGATGGCGTCTGGTTTCATTACGACTTCCATTCGTCGCTCTGGGCAAACAGTCGGGATGAATTACGCAACCGGTTAACTCAAACCCTGGCGCAGACCAGTGATGCGATTTGCAAAGCTGACTTTCTGTTGCTTACCCTTGGTTCGGCGGTCGTTTACCGGCATATCGAAACAGGAAAAGTGGTAGCCAATTGCCATAAAATGCCGGGGCAGTTGTTCGAAAAATACCTGTATCAGATTGATCACCTCCGCGACGACATGACGCGGTTGCTGAAAACGCTGCACAAAGCCAACCCAAAACTTAAAGTCGTTTTGACGGTCAGTCCTGTGCGCCATACCCGCGATACGCTTCCACTCAACCAGGTGAGCAAATCGACATTGCGGGTAATCACGCATGAACTGACAGTTTGGAATGATTGGGTGTCCTACTTCCCTGCCTACGAATTAATGGTCGACGATCTGCGTGATTACCGATTCTACGAGGCCGATCTGATTCATCCGAACGCTCTGGCTCACGATTATATCTTTACCAAACTTGCCGAAAGTGCTTTCGATACCGATCTTCGTAGCTTTATTGATAAATGGGCGAACGTCAGTAAATCATTGGCACATAGACCATTGTACGGAAATAGTCCGGCTCATCAACAATTTCTGGCGAAGTTATTGGCACAATTAGAAGCCTTATCGAAGCAAGTCAACGTTTCGGCGGAACTGGCAGAGGTGCATCGTCGTTTAGAAAAATGTATGATGCATAATGAATAGTGAGTTATTGGACTCCAGTGCTGCATTCTACATTTTACATTATTTATTAGCCTGATGTCTGATTATCGATTATCGAAAGAAGCTGTTTTACAAGCACTAAGCACCGTTGAAGAGCCGGATCTGAAGCGAGATCTCGTTTCGCTCAACATGGTGAAAGATATTGAGCTGAGTATTGGTCAGGTTCGTTTTACGGTTGTGCTGACCACACCCGCCTGTCCGTTGAAAGAAGTGATCCGGAAGCGATGTGAAGATGCCATTCATACGCACATCGGCCCTGAAATTGAGGTAAAAGTCAACATGGTGTCTGATGTAACCTCAACGCGTGCCAATGCCCCAACACTTCCGGGTGTAAAGAATATTATCGCTGTTTCGTCGGGAAAAGGCGGAGTCGGGAAGTCTACCGTGACGGCAAATCTGGCCATTGCCCTGCATAAATCAGGCGCTAAGGTCGGTATCATCGATGCTGACATTTACGGTCCTTCGATGCCAACGATGTTTGGCGCCGAGAATATTCAACCCCGCATTTTTCAGGTAGATGGCCAGACCAGAATGGAACCGATCCAGCAGTTTGGCATCAAAATGCTCTCGATGGGCTTTCTGGTAGCTCCTGGACAGGCTATTATCTGGCGCGGCACCATGGCAGGGCGGGCTTTGCAGCAGTTCTTCTCCGATGCCGATTGGGGCGAATTAGATTATCTGCTCATCGATCTGCCACCGGGCACGGGCGACATTCATTTAACACTGGTGCAAACCGTTCCGGTAACGGGTGCTATCATTGTAACGACACCCCAAAAAGTGGCTTTAGCGGACGCGACGAAAGGACTGGCCATGTTCCGGCAACCGCAGATTAATGTGCCGGTACTGGGCGTTATTGAAAACATGTCCTATTTCACTCCGGCAGAATTACCCGAGAATAAATACTACATTTTTGGTAAAGGGGGAGGAAAGCAACTGGCCGATCAGTTTGATGTACCCCTTCTGGGACAGATCCCACTGATTCAGAGCATTCGGGAAGCGGGCGACGAAGGTCGGCCTGCCATCAGCGTTGGTGAGCCAGTGGCCAGTGAGGCCTTCCAGAATACTGCTGAAGCACTGGCTCAGCAGGTAGCCATTCGAAACGCAACGACCGAACGAACCAAACGCGTAGAAGTAGCCTGACAGCTTTTAGCCTGAACCAGGCAAGAGCTTGGTTCAGGCAGTTGCATAAAACCCCGATACCCTGTAACTTTACCGTAAATAGAAAATTTCATGGAAACGGTAGTTAATAACGACCAACTGATTACGAAGATCGAACGAGCGCTTGATAGCATGCGTCCTTATCTGGCAGCAGATGGTGGCAATGTGAAAGTGCTGGAAGTGACCGACGATAAAACCGTACGGCTCGAGCTGATTGGTTCCTGTGGTTCCTGCCCCATGTCAGCAATGACCTTCAAAGGAGGGCTGGAGGAAGCAATTCTGCGTGCCGTACCCGAAATTAGGAAGGTGGAAGCCGTGAATATTACGCCCGCGTTTTAAGACGAATAAGACCATGCTACCCGATGTCATATCAATTAGTCCAAAAGTTATGGGAGGGACGCCAGTCTTTAAAGGAACCCGGGTACCCGTTCAATCTTTATTCGACCATCTGGAATTAGGCATTTCAGTAGATGATTTTTTAGATGATTTTCCAACTGTTTCGAAAGAACAGGTTGTCGCTACCTTAAAGATAGCTGAGCGTTTATTGACAGCAACCAACCTCAATACAATCTATGAGGCTGTTGCTTGACGAAAATGTACCAAAGAAACTCAAGCAGGATTTAGTAGCTTTTCATGACGTTTTTACCGTTAGAGAGATGCGTCGGGATGGAAACGAAGATGAAGATGTACTTCAATTCCTGGTAAATTTTAACATGGATGCATTGATTACCTGCGATAAAAATCTTAGGTTTCAACAAAACCTCACCAAATATTCAACTCCAGTACTTGTGTTGGATACCTACACAAACGCATACCCAGTCTTAAAAGCGATTATTCCGGCCTTACTCGCAACATTAGAACAACCTTTAGAGTCTGGAGCAACTGTTATTAGAATTTGACCTTAAGCCACCTGCCCAAAACAGGCGGCTTTTTTGTTTCTTTGCGAATCGCATTATTCCTCAATTCAGTGAAAATAGGCATTTTCTTCGGGGGCCCGGCGCGGGAGCGCGAGGTGTCATATGCAGGTGGGCGTACAGCTCTGGCAAATTTAGATAAAGGCTTGTTCGAGCCAGTTCTGGTATTCGTAGATGGGCGAGGTCGATTCAGACTCGTGCAACCCGAGTTCCTGAATTCGCCATCGTTACGGGAGGCCCTGCCACAGGACAGCTCGGGTTTCTCGGTTTACGATGAATCGCTCGATCCAAACGTCCTGGACATAACCCTACTCGAAATTCGTCCAGAACATTTTCGGAATTACTTCGATCTGGCATTTTTGGCCATGCATGGTCCCGACTGCGAAGACGGTGCCATTCAGGGTTTGCTCGAATGGCACAAAATGCCGTATACAGGTCCGGGTTTAGTTGGTTCAGCGGTAGGCATCAATAAAATCTTACAGAATGAACTGATTGCACTCGCTAACGGGCAGCAGAAAAAAACAGCCACTATAAGTCGTGACGCTTACGAACGAGCCGATAAAGCGCAATTTTTCAAATCACTGACTGATCACCTGGGTTTACCAATCGTTGTAAAAGCCCCGCACCAGGGTTCTTCCATTGGCGTGGCTATCGTTCGTGAAGCCGATCTGGCACAATTCTGCCGGGCTGTCGAGCAATGCTTCTTTACGATGAGCATTCAACCAGACGGCTGGAGCAAACTGAGCGAATGGTCTGATTTATCGACCAGCGAAAAACAGGAATTAGCCCAGGCAATGGTCAGTCTGGATTCGGGGATTAGCTTTCCGGTTGTGATCGAACAAACGGGAGAAGTCATTCGGCATCCAAAAGACTTCGTTGAAAAACTCAATGAACTTACGAGGGTTTCGGGCGGATCAATTACCCTTGCCTCCCTCAACGCTGAAGACGAAGTGTTATTTGAGGAGTTCATCAGTGGCCAGGAATTTTCGTGCGGGGTTATTCAGGATGATGACCAGATGGCAATTGCCCTGCCGCCCACTGAGATATATAATGTAACGAGCTTCGATTTTGAATCGAAGTATAAGTTGAATACGACCAAAAAGCGGATTCCGGTTGAGACGACTCTCGAAAATAATCGCAAAATTCAGTTGGCCGTCGCCGAAGTTTTCACACGTCTGGGCATAAATGTCTATTCCCGAATTGATGGATTTCTGACCCCCGACGGCCGCGTGTTGCTTCACGATCCGAACACAATTCCGGGCATGTCGCCTTCGTCGCTTATTTTTAAGCAAATGGCAGAGATTGGCCTGAATCTGGCCAACTCCCTGACATATCTTATCCGCCAGTCATTACGGGAACGCATTCGTACGGGAAAAGATACGTTCCATCTCAAACGACTGTTGGCCGATCTCGATACGCAGCTCGCCAATCGCAAAGCTAATCCCCTTCCCGAACGCGTGATTTCATTCGGCATTAGTGATGAAGAATTTTTGGCGGCAAAGCAACAATACAACGAGCTGGCAGCATCGGGAACCGTACGGCCATCGCTGATGTACATTAAAGGCAAAGCCGAATCGCATGAAATTCCGTTGCATTTCCTTTTCAAAGACACCATCGCCGATTTGGAAGCAGCCCTAAATCAACCGCGCCATCCATTACTGCTGGAAACAGCGGAAAGAAGCGCTCACATTACGGCGAGGTATGTTTAACTCGTAGTACTTTTCAACAAATAGCTGAATATGACCAGATAGAAGGGCCTGGAAACGGCCCAACCATAACCATCTATCCATAAACGGCCCTTCATCGTGCAGACAATGAAGGGCCGTTTTTATAAAGACAGGGTAATCAGCTATTCTTGTTACTAAAATTCTCCAAATGATTCTACCGTAAGGATTTGGTGGGCAAATGGGGAATTGTAATTTTGGCGAATAATCGTTTCTGTATTAATCAGCCCTTTAGTATGACAACTACCCTTGACGCTTCTACCCAGCAGCGAATCGACCAATGGCTTGGCGGTAATTACGACGCCGACACTAAAGATGCCATCCAACACCTGATCGACTCGGGCAATATTACCGAACTGACCGATTCGTTCTACCGCGATCTCGAATTCGGAACAGGTGGTCTACGGGGTGTGGTTGGTGTGGGTTCTAACCGCATGAACCGCTACACGGTTGGCGCGGCCACCCAGGGGCTTTCCAACTACATCAATGCCGCTTTCCCCGATCAGGATATTAGCGTAGCCATTGCACACGATAGCCGCCGGATGAGCCCAGAATTTGCGCGGTTAGTCGCCGATATTTTCTCAGCAAATGGCATTAAAGTGTACTTGTTCAGTGCTCTGCGCCCGACTCCCGAACTGTCGTTTGCAATTCGGCAATTGGGTTGCCAGAGTGGTATCGTCGTAACAGCATCGCACAATCCACCTGAATACAACGGTTACAAAGTATACTGGAATGATGGCGCACAAGTGGTTGCCCCCCACGATAAAGCGATCATTGGCGAGGTGGCTAAAATCACATCGGTAGACGATATCAAGTTTGTGGGTGTTCCGGAAAAGATTCACCTGATCGATGAAGAAATCGATGCGCCTTATATTGAGCGCATCAAGTCGAATGCCGTTAATCCGGATGTTATTAAGCGGCAGGCAAACCTGAATATTGTTTATACGCCTATTCATGGCACCGGCATTACGCTCGTTCCGCGCGCTCTTGATGCGCTGGGCTTCACAAACGTTCATATTGTTGAACAGCAGGCAACACCCGATGGCAACTTCCCGACCGTAAAGTCGCCTAACCCGGAGGAACGGCCCGCCATGCAGTTGGCCCTCGATCTGGCTTTGTCGATCAATGCCGATCTGGTCATGGCCACTGATCCCGATGCCGACCGTGTGGGTGCGGGCGCTCGTAATCACCATGGTGAATTCGAGTTGCTGAATGGCAACCAGATGGCCAGCCTGATTATTTATTACCTGCTCAATGCCTGGAAAGACGCCGGGAAACTAACCGGTAATGAGTTCGTAGCGAAAACCATCGTTACGACCGACCTCATCGACCAGATGTGTGAACGCTACGGAGTAAAATGCTACAACACGCTCACCGGTTTCAAATACATTGCCGAAGTCATTCGTGAACTGGAAGGTCAGGAAAAATTCATTGGTGGCGGTGAAGAAAGCTACGGTTACCTCATCGGTGATTTCGTTCGCGACAAAGATGCGATTGCTTCCTGCGCCATAATTGCCGAATTGACCGCCTACGCCAAAGACAACGGTCAGAGTCTGTTTGACCTGTTGATGACGATGTATCAGGAGAACGGTTTCTACTATGAAGCCCTTGTATCGCTAACGAAGAAAGGAAAAGCCGGTGCCGAAGAGATTCAGCAAATGATGGCGGATTTCCGGGCAAATCCGCCTAAATCGATTGCGGGTTCAGCCGTTGTTCGGGTCGACGATTACAAAGCACTTACACGCCTGGACGCACAGAGCGGACAGACAAGTGCCATTGAAGCGGGGAAAATGGGCATTGAATCATCGAATGTACTCCAGTTCTTTACGGCCGATGGCACGAAAGTATCAGCACGTCCTTCGGGTACGGAGCCCAAGATTAAGTTCTACGTTAGCGTTCGTGAACCACTCGAAAGCAAAGAAGCTTTTGACGATACGTATGCGCAATTGAAAGCGAAAGTTCAGCGCGTAATCGATGACATGAAGCTGGTCTAGTCTACCTGTAATTATACTTATTTAAAAAAAATATAAAAAAATCCCGACTTATAAAAAAGCCGGGATTTTTTATGGGTAAAAATATTTTCAATAAAATTAAAGTAAGCTTAATTAGAATTAATCGAAGAAATACTTTAAGCATTAGTACTCATGTACTTCTCTCGATCATATTACCTATTCTAATTAAGATCTCATGATTAACCAACTTCTACGCAATGTGCACCGCACATGGCCGCTGGCATTGCTTTGCTGGCTTTTGTGCGAAGGGGCCTTCGCCCAGGATCGTAAAATTAGTGGCCGTATTGCCGACGGTAATGACAACAATCCACTGCCAGGAGCGAATGTCGTCATCAAGGGTACGCAAATCGGTATGGTTACGAATGCCGAAGGACGATTTACGCTAACAGTACCGACTGGCCGTAACACACTGACCATTTCTGCCATTGGCTACACAGCCCAGGAAATTACCATTGGAAATCAATCGGACATCAATGTTACGCTGGCTCCTGATGTCAAAACCCTGAATGAAGTTATCGTAACCGGGTATGGCGCTCAGGCCAAACGCGACATTACCGGCGCGGTTGCCACAGTAGATGTCAAGGAAGCATTGAAAGTGCCGGTTACAAACGTTTCGCAGGCATTGCAGGGACGCGTAGCCGGCGTTCAGGTTGGAAACGACAATTCGCCGGGAGGTAGCGTAATGGTACGTATTCGCGGCTTTGGCACGCTGAACGATAACTCTCCGCTCTACATCATCGACGGCGTACCCACCAAAGGGACCAACAACACCATCAACCCAAACGATGTTGAATCCATCCAAGTACTGAAGGATGCATCGGCAGCCTCGATTTATGGTTCACGGGCCGGTAATGGCGTTGTTATCATTACGACAAAAAAAGGGAAAGCGGGAAAACCGAAGTTCACATACGATGTGTACTATGGCACGCAGCAACCCGGCAAAACATTAAGTTTACTGAATACGCAACAATACGCCGATCTTTTATGGGAGTCACGTATCAATTCGGCCAATACACTCGTCAATGGTGTAGCAACGCCTAATGCCGGTCAGAGTGGTTTGATTTATCCCAAAAATGCCCAGTTTGGGAGCGGTACTACGCCCGTTCTGCCCGATTACATCTTTCCGGATGGCGCGGCTGCAAACGATCCTCGCCTGGCACAAAATCCAGATGGTAGTTATGTCAACTACTCAAGTGATATCGACGGGGCCGACTTTCGAAAAACTAAATTCCTGATCACCAAAGCGAACAAACAGGGAACCGATTGGTTCGACGAAATTTTCGATCCGGCCCCCATTCAAAATCACCAGTTGGGCGTATCGGGCGGTAACGAAAGTGGTCGATATGCGATGTCGGTGAACTATTTCAACCAGCAGGGCATCCTGAAATACACCGGCTACAAGCGGTATTCGGTACGGGCTAACACAGAATTCAACGTAAACAAGCGCTTTCGGGTGGGTGAAAACGTCCAGATTGCTTACGGAGAACGCGTTGGGGGCGGTAACTCAACCCAAAGTGCCACGGCCAATAACAACGAAAGCAACGCCATCTCAATGGCCTTCCGGATACAGCCGATCATTCCGGTGTATGACGTAGCCGGAAACTTTGCGGGTACCAAAGGGGGTGACCTCGACAACGCTCGTAATCCAGTGGCTTTGCTCTATCGCAACAAAGACAACGTCAACAAAGAGATGAAGTTGTTCGGTAATGTTTATGCCGAAGTCGATATTCTGAAAGGCTTAACGGCAAAAACCAGTTTTGGGGTTGATTATAATACGCTTAATGTTCGCGTTTATACACCGCGCGACGTTGAATCGTCTGAATCGGCAGGAGCCAACAGCATGTTTGCCCGGAACGAGTTCGGTTATACCTGGACATGGTATAATACCCTGACCTACAATGGCGAAATTGGCAGCAACATTCGGTATAACGTCATTGCCGGAACGGAGTCAATCAAAAATTACTTCGAGTTTCTGCGGGGTGACCGAAGCCGGTTTGCCGACGATGGTATGGAAAACCGGTATTTAGATGCGGGGAATGCTGGTACATCGACCAATACCAACGGCTCATCAGACTGGCGGCTGGCCTCGGAGTTTGCCAAACTAAACCTGGCCTTCTTCGACAAATACCTCATTGATGGTACACTGCGTCGGGACCGTTCTTCACGCTTTTCGGCAGCAAACCGCGTAGCTTACTTCCCGGCTCTCTCTGCTGGCTGGCGCGTGTCAAAAGAGTCTTTCATGGCTCCTACGGCTGGCTGGATCGATGACCTCAAACTACGGGCAGCCTACGGGCAAACCGGCAATCAGGAGATTGGTAACTACAACCCCTTCCTGATTTATGCAACGAACCCAACCAATTCGTTCTATGATCTTAATGGCTCCCGAACGTCATCGATTCAGGGTTATCAGCTCGATCAGTTTGGCAATGCCAACGCGAAATGGGAAACAACAACTTCCGTTGACTTTGGCCTGGATGCGTCGCTGTTTAAAGGCAAAGTTGATCTGACATTCGACTGGTTCAACCGCAAAACCACCAATGCGTTGTTCCCGGTAGAAGTTCAATCGACGCAGGGCGTTGCCACCAACCCATTCCAGAACATTGCCGAGTTTACAAACAAAGGCATTGAACTCGGCCTGAACTACAATGGTCGGGCACTGGGCGGTGAGCTGACCTATAGCCTGGGTGCGAATATCTCGACTTATCGCAACGTGGTCACGAAGACCGACGGGAATGAGTCAACGCAGTATTTCGGTTTTACGCCCCGCATTCCAGCCATGACCGTAACGCAGGCAGGCTACCCAATTTCGTCGTTCTTTGGGTATGTCATCGACGGAATTTTCCAATCGGATGAGCAGGCCAAAGCAGCTCCCCCAGCCTTCGCCAATGCCGATGGAACAAACAATTACAACAAAGCGGGTGAGTTCATTTTCAGGGACGTAAACGGCGATGGGAAAGTCAATGCCAGCGACCGGACAATTATTGGTAGCCCGCACCCCAACTTCAGCTATGGCCTTAACGTAAATATTGGCTATAAAAACTTCAATCTTACGCTGTTTGGACAGGGTGTACAGGGCAATCAAATCTTCAATTACGTTCGCTACTGGACTGACTTCCCGACATTTGGCGGTAACCGCAGTACACGCATGTACTATGAGTCCTGGAAGCCAGGCAAAACGGATGCAAAACTACCAATCCTGCGCTCAAATGACGCGATAAGCTCCAACCCATCCACCTATTATCTGGAACCGGGCGGTTACCTGCGGCTCAAAAACGTTCAGTTGTCCTACAACCTTCCCCGCACCTTGATGAGCAGATTAGGTGTAAGCAATGCAACGATTTACGTACAAGGTCAGAATCTGCTGACGGCAACTAAGTACTCGGGACTCGACCCTGAAATCAACCTGCGTGATTCAGGAGGTACCGGAAACGACCGGCATATTGGCGTTGATGAAGCGGCTTATCCGGTTGCCAAAACCCTGCTTGTGGGGCTAAATCTGGCGTTCTAATCCCTTGACTTAATCTGATCTTAAATCATGAAAAAAATAACTGTATTAGCCTGTCTGTTAACAATTGGCTTTGTTACAGGCTGTAAAGAGTCCTTCCTTGACGTACAACCCAAGGCCGTACTGGGTGCAGAAAACTTTTATAACCGTGTTGGCGTCGGCTATTTGCTCACAGGAGCCTACTCGCTACTGGACGGCTGGGGTTCCGGCGGAACATCGTACCATAGCTCGGCCGACAACTGGGTCTATGGCAGTATAGCTGCCGATGATGCTTACAAAGGATCTACCTCAGGAGATCAGCCGGAAGCAGGCTACATCGAATACAAAAACATTCAGCCCGATAACACCTACTTCCGGGGTAAGTGGCGGGTTGTGTATGATGGCGTAGCCCGCTCGAATGATGTGATTCAGGCAGTTGCCAAAGCAACTGACATGAGCAATGACGAAAAAACACAGGCGATTGCACAGGCACGCTGTCTGCGGGGGCACTACCATTTTGAAGCGAAAAAAATGTTCAACATGGTGCCGTATATCGATGAAAAAATCTATAATCCGCTCGATCTGAACAGTACGAAAGTGCCTAATGATAAAGACATATGGCCTAATATTATTGAAGATCTGAAATTTGCTTACGACAATCTGCCCGAAGTACAGTCGCAGAAAGGCCGGGTAACCAAATGGGCTGCTGCGGCCCTGCTGGCTAAAGCCTATGTTTTTCAGCAGAAATGGGCAGAGGCCAAACCGTTGCTGGAAGCTATTCTTGCCAGCGGGAAATATAAGCTCATGGACAGGTACCATGATAATTTCAAGACGGTAACGAATAATAATTCGGAGTCTATTTTTGAGATTCAGTATTCGGTTAATGACGGTACAGGCGAAAACGGTAACAATGGGGCTGTGTTGAACTACCCTTATGCCGGTCCGACAACCTGCTGTGGCTTTTTCCAGCCTGCGCAGAACCTGGTCAATGCGTTCAAAACCGACGCCAATGGCTTGCCAATGCCCGCAACGTTCAATGATTCGGATGTAATTAGCGATCAGGGCATTGAGTCGACACAGCCGTTTACGCCTTACGCAGGTACCCTTGACCCACGTCTGGACTGGACAGTTGGCCGACGCGGCATTCCATTTCTCGACTGGGGAATAATGCCCGGCAAGTCGTGGGTACGCGATCAGGGCAATGGCGGGCCTTACGAAGGGAAAAAGCACTTATTCTACAAGACAGATGTCGGCACAAACACCTTCGCCAGCAATTCGCGTCTGAACGCCAATAATTACCGGATGATTCGTTTATCGCACGTATACCTTTGGCTGGCCGAGTGTGAAATTGAAGTAGGTAGCCTCGAAAAAGCCAGGGAATACGTCAACGTGATCCGGAAACGGGCCGCTAATCCCGATGGTTTTGTGAAACTGGATGACGGTAAGCCAGCAGCTAATTATGTGATCAGCCAGTATACAACTTCATGGGCTGATAAAGCCGCTGCCCGCACGGCCGTACGGTTCGAGCATCGGCTGGAATTTGGCATGGAAGGTCACCGCTTCTTTGACCTGGTACGCTGGGGTATAGCTGATCAGACTCTCAATGCCTATATGGCGAAAGAGGCCCGCCTGCGCACGTATTTCAATGGAGCCTCCTTCTCGAAAGGTAAGCACGAATATTACCCGATTCCATTGCAGGAGATTTTGAATAGTAAGATTAGTGGCAAGGAAACACTAAAACAGAATCCGGGCTATTAATTTTCAGGACTTTCGTTTCGAGCCGTGCCACCGCAGCCGCGGACGGTCGCAACGGCGGACCGTGGTTATTAGGAGCACGATTAGAAACCACCGTCCGCGGCTGCGGTGGCACGGATTGAAGCGAAAGTCCTAATTTCCTATAAGCAGCACAAGTGGGCAGTGAACAGATAAAGATGTTCGGCTGCCCACTTTTTTTGTCGCCAGAATCCTGATTTATGAAAATTTTTATCCGCCCAACCCAATCGTCGGACATTGATTAAACAGCTTTCTGGCAAAGGTGACAAGGGCTAGTCAAGTGCTACAGGAATGGTGTGGAGATGCATCACTAACCCGTGAAACGACCCGGAAGCTAAGAAGCTATTAAGTAAACCAATGCGAAAAGAGTGGACCTCCTAAAAATCTGTATCTTTGCAGGCTGTTAGTTTCTGGATACGAATTAATTCGTTTCGTATTGGCTCGGTCTGAACTGACTCGGTCTGAATTGACTCGGTCTGAATTGACTAATCCAGATTAATGCCGGATTATGACGTTACACTTTCATCGACTCGACGAATTAGATACGGTTGCCCATCAATTACTCGCCGAAGGACGCAAGTATTCGGTATGGCTGTTTGAAGGCGAGATGGGTGCTGGCAAAACAACACTGATTAAAGCACTTTGCCGGGCATTAGGTGTTGTTAGTATGGTGCAAAGTCCAACCTTTTCGATTGTTAACGAGTATACAACGCACGAAGGCAGGTCGGTCTATCACTTCGATTGCTACCGACTCCGCAATGAAGCCGAAGCGCTGGATATTGGTATCGAAGAGTATTTTGATTCAGGTTATTATTGTTTCATTGAGTGGCCGGAACGCATCGAATCGCTGTGGCCTGCCACGTACTATCAGATCCATCTTTCAGCCGATCATGTCGGCCGCCGAACGGTGGAAACTTTATCAGTTGACTAGTTTTCGAAGGGTAGACACGTACCGATTCATGTTTCTATCTATCGAAAACTGAAAACGATTAGCAAGTGACTGGATTCGAGGAATTGGCTAAGCAAACGGCCTTATATCCCAAAGAAGCTCCGATGGCCGTAAAGACCAGTCGGAACGGTTTACTTATCGGTCTACCGAAAGAAGTATCTCTTCAGGAGAACCGTATCGCACTCACGCCCGAAGCCGTGGCCATTCTGGTCCGTAACGGCCACAACGTAATTGTTGAAAAAGGAGCTGGCGAAAAAGCCAAATTCTCGGATACGGAATACAGTGAAGCCGGAGCACAGGTTGCGCAATCGCCCCAGGAAGTATATGAGGCCAATCTGATCCTAAAAGTTGAACCCCTCGTCGAGTCGGAGTTCGACCACATAAAATCAGGCAGTACGGTTATTTCAGCCCTGAATTTACCCGCTCATGACCGGGGCTATTTCGAGAAAATCAACAACAAAAACCTGACAGCTTTCGGGTACGAATACATTGAAGATCAGGCTGGCAATATGCTCATTATCCGCTCGATGAGCGAGATTGCAGGCAGTACCGTCATGCTGATTGCCGGTGAATACCTGAGCAACGCCGATAATGGGCGTGGCATTATTCTGGGTGGCATTACGGGAGTACCTCCCACCAAAGTAGTGATGCTCGGAGCCGGAACCGTTACCGAATATGCCGTCCGGACGGCCCTGGGTATGGGTTCCGACGTGAAGGTATTCGACAAACATCTGTATAAGCTCCAGCGGCTCAAATATTCCGTTGGCCAACACGTTTACACGTCTATTATCGACTCCGACACACTGGCAGAAGCCATTCAGCGGGCAGATGTGGTCATTGGTGCCATGCGGGCAGAAGATGGCCTAAGTCCGATTGTTGTAACCGAGGAGATGATTAGCCGCATGAAACCGGGCTCTGTGATCATCGATGTGTCAATCGATCAAGGCGGCAACTTCGAAACCTCACGCATGACGACCCATAAACACCCCACATTTAAGCACATGGGCGTCATCCACTACTGCGTACCCAATATTGCAGCACGCGTCGCCTATACGGCTAGTATGGCCTTGAGTAACATCTTTTTACCTTTTCTGCTTGAAACTGGCACTACGGGTGGTATTGAGCAGATGATGTATGCGAACCGTTGGTTCATGAAAGGTGTTTATGCTCATAAGGGAACGCTCACTAACGCCTACATCGCCCGGAAGTTCAACATGCGCTTCAAGGATTTAGATCTGTTGCTGGCCGCCCGATTTTAAGTTTTACAATGTCTTCAGTTTATAGTCTTCTGTAGCAGGTGAGCCTTACTGGCGCGACAGTACTGAAAACTGAAAACCGCACCGGCGAACCGGTGAAAACTTTTTAGCATGATTAACCATAGCAACGAAAATACCCTACTCGACGATGCCAATTCGTATGATGTCAACAAAGAGTTGATGGGTGTGATATCGTCGGATTTTATCAAAGTAGCCGATCAGTTGAAAGAGGCTTCGTACCAGATCAGGAAACGTGGCTTCTCAGAGTATCCGGTTTTTGTCGCTTCACGCCGTGATGTTCCGGTAGGCCAGTTACTGATTGGGGCCACTGAACTCGACAATCAATGGAACTATAAAGCATCGTTTCTGGACGAGTTCATCCAACGCGCCCTGATTGGTGCAGAATCGCTGGATTTGTGGAAAGAAAATTACAAGCAACCGGACGAATATTGCTGTCTGTTTGTCGTACATGGTGATTTTGCCGGCTTTGTTTATATCCCTTATCCCGAAGACTAATAGCGTTTTTCAATCCATCATAACAAAGCCAGGCCATCACGAGACCTGGCTTCTTTTTACCAAACTGGTTACCGTTCTGAGCATCCGGTTATGCTTCTGGGGCCTCCTGCTAAGTTTTGTGTTTAACGCACAATAATGAGCGTTAAACATCGGCAAATTTCATGTTGGCTAATAATACTTTTTCGGGAAATCCCCGCGCTAAAAAAAGCTGATGAAAAATGTCATTTATGGCGTTATCGATTGGATGATCAACTGTCAGAGAATAGGCCATAAATCGACCATAAACCCGCTAAAATCCACTACTTATCGGTCAAATTGGGGAATAAAATAATTTTACGTATATTAAGGCAATCTTACCAAAAGACCTAGGAAAAGACAAATTATTTTTGTATTTTTACAATCTGTTAGGCTCACCTGATTTTGTCATTTATCGAGCCATAAACAGCAAATTTCAGACACGCTCCCATTCCGATATGACCAACGAACTGATTGAAGCAGATGCTCCCGTTGAAACCGCGCTAGGCAACTATGGTGCCGATAACATCCAGGTGTTAGAAGGTCTGGAAGCCGTTCGCAAACGTCCATCCATGTACATTGGCGACGTAGGTACGCGCGGCTTGCACCACCTCATCTGGGAAGTTGTTGATAACTCTATTGACGAGGCTTTAGCAGGCTACTGCGACAAGATCACTGTAACAATAAATCCTGACAACTCGGTTACAGTACAGGATAATGGCCGGGGTATCCCAACAGGTATCAATACCAAAATGGGTAAGTCGGCACTCGAAATTGCCATGACGATATTACACGCCGGTGGTAAGTTCGATAAAGACACCTATAAAGTATCCGGTGGTCTGCACGGCGTGGGCGTTTCCTGCGTAAATGCGCTCTCGACCGACGTTCGTGTGGAAGTTCACCGCGAAGGCAGAATTTTTGAACAGGAATATAAAATTGGCGTCCCTCAGTACGATGTCCGCGTTATTGGTGATGCCACCGATACGGGTACAACGACGCATTTCAAGCCCGACGCCAGCATTTTTACCGATACAGTTTATAAGTACGACACAGTAGCTGGTCGACTGCGTGAACTGGCTTATCTGAACAAGGGTATTCACGTTTTCCTGAAAGATATGCGGGAATTGGATGAAGCCGGTGAGCCCATCCGCCAGGACGATTTCTTTTCAGAAGGCGGTCTGGTCGAATTCGTGCAATATCTGGATGAAACCCGCCCTGCACTTGATGGCATGAAGCCCATTTACATGGAGAGCACGAAGGGCGCTACTCCCGTACAGGTTGCTTTGGTGTATAATTACGAAGCAGGCGAAAATGTCCTGTCGTATGTCAATAACATCAATACGCACGAAGGCGGTACACACGTACAGGGCTTCCGCTCGGCACTAACACGGGTCTTGAAGAACTATGCCGACAAGAACCCCGGCGTATTGCCCAAGAACTCCGGGAAAGTAACGTTTAGTGGCGAAGACTTCCGCAAAGGACTCACCGCTGTTATCTCGGTAAAAGTTCAGGAGCCTCAATTTGAGGGACAAACCAAAACCAAGCTGGGGAATCAGGAAGTAGTCAGTGCGGTTAGCCAGACAATGGCCGACCTGCTGGAAACCTGGCTGGAAGAAAACCCCAAGACGGCAGCCGGTATCGTGAAGAAAGTGCTGGTATCGGCTCAGGCGCGGATTGCCGCCGATCTGGCCTACAAGCGTATCATGACCGAGCGCAAGGACTTCATGGGTGGTATGGGCCTGCCCGGTAAGCTTGCCGACTGTTCTGACACCGATCCGGAGAAGTGTGAACTTTACCTCGTAGAGGGTGACTCGGCTGGTGGAACGGCCAAACAGGGCCGCAACCGGGCGTTTCAGGCGATTCTGCCACTGCGTGGTAAAATCCTGAACGTCGAGAAGGCAATGGAGCACAAGATCTACGAAAACGAAGAGATCAAGAATATATGGACCGCTCTCGGCGTGCGGCTCGAAAAGAAAGATGACGAAACGGTAATGAATCTGGAAAAGCTTCGCTACCACAAAATCATTATCATGACCGATGCCGATGTTGATGGTAGTCACATCCGGACACTGATCCTGACGCTTTTCTATCGCAACATGAAAGCGCTCATTGATAACGGCTATATCTACATTGCTCAGCCACCACTCTATCTTGTCAAAAAAGGCAAAGAAGAACGGTATTGCTGGACTGAAGCGCAACGCGAAGTAGCCGTTAAAGAACTTGCCGGTAGTGGTCGAGAAGAAAATGTAGGTGTACAGCGTTATAAAGGTCTGGGTGAGATGAACGCCGAACAGCTCTGGAGCACGACGATGAACCCCGACACGCGAACTCTCAAGATTGTGACCGTTGAGTCGGCCGCCGATGCTGATCACGTCTTTTCAACCCTGATGGGCGATGAAGTTGCTCCCCGACGCGACTTCATCGAACGAAACGCTAAATATGCCCGAGTGGATGTTTAACCGAAAGATAACATAGAGCGGGCTGAAAAGCCCGCTTTTTTGTTTTACTTCAAAGTTCTAAATTCAGTATGCGTTATTCCCTTAATCCCAACCGTACGATACTGGGTAACATTGTTTCCCGTTTTACTCACCGTCAGCAAGATCAAGCTACGACAGTAACCGACAAAATGGCAAAGGTTAGCGAAAAAGTTAGTAGTGTCATTGATCAAAGTGACTACCTCAGCCGCGATTTAAGCTGGCTTAAATTCAATGAACGGGTGCTGGATCAGGCCCGTCGTGTAGAACCTCCTCTTCAGGATCGGACCCTCATGGAACGATTGAAATTCCTGGCGATTTCGGCCTCGAATCTTGATGAGTTCTTTATGATCCGGGTTGGAAGTCTATACAATTACCTCGATTATCATAAACAGCGTGTCGATTATTCCGGCTTACGCGAAGTACCCTTTCGGAAAGCATTATTTACGACTTCCCAGCAATTCTGCCGCGACCAGCAGGCTGTGTTTACGGATCAGCTGTTGCCCCTTTTTCTCGAAAATGGTCTTCAGCTAGCCAACTATAGTGGCCTTACGGCCGACGAAAAAACGGAAGCGACAGGCTATTTCGATCGGGCAATCTATCCAACATTGACACCAATGCTCTACGACTATACGCACACGTTTCCGGTGCTATTAGCCAAAGTGCTCATATTTGGTGTGGTAACGCAAAATCCGGACGGCGCTAACCTCCAGAGTCTGCGTTCAGAAGATGAAGATGATCGGCAACGGTTATCGTTTGTCCAGATTCCGGCCAACCTGCCGCGCTTTCTGTCATTCGAACGGGAGGATACTATCGTGTTCGTTCCAATTGAAGAGATCGTTAGGCAAAATATAAAAAAGCTCTACCGTAACGTCGAAATTCTTTCCGTTAACCTATTTCGTATCACACGTAACGGCGACTTTACGCTCGACGAAAACGACGATGATGAAGTCGATTTTCTGGACGAAGTACGGCAGAAAATCAAAAGTCGTCGGCTCGGTCGTGTAACGCGCGTTGAGGTTGAAACAGACAGCAATGGTCAAGTGGCTTCACCCTGGATGATGAACCTACTCAAAAAGCGCTGGGAAATCGATGACCTGAATATTTTTGAGTCGAAGACAATACTTGATTTTTCGGCCTTCTGGCAAATCATCGGCCATCCGGAATTTAAAGACGATATGCCTCGGCCTCATGTACCCGTTCCACCGCTGGGTCTTGGTCGCGACAAAAACGACGATATTTTTGAGATCATTAAACAGCGCGACTTACTCCTTCATCACCCTTACAACAATTTCGAGCCCGTATTACAACTCCTCGAACAGGCCGCTGAAGATCCGCATGTACTGGCCATTAAAATCACCGTTTACCGGCTGGCCAAGCGATCACGGGTTACGGAAGCGCTGTTGAAAGCGGCTGAAAATGGCAAGCACGTTTCGGTACTGTTTGAAGTGAAAGCACGCTTCGATGAAGAGAATAATATTCGTGAAGCCCAGCGCCTGCAAAAAGCGGGATGCTTTGTCATTTATGGAATCAGCCGGTATAAAACGCACACCAAACTTCTACTGGTTGTACGCAATGAAGGCAGCCGTGTTGTACGCTATGCTCACATGGCCACGGGTAATTACAATGAAGATACATCGAAGTTATATACGGACATTGGCCTTCTGACAACCAATGAGACCTATACGCACGATATCTCAGAGTTTTTCAACGTTATTACGGGCCATTCTCTGCCCAACGAATACCAGTACCTCATTACGGCTCCCCGCGACATGCGCGAACAGTTACTTCGACTGATCAGGGTCGAAGCCGATAACGCCCAGCGTGGTTTACCAAGTGGCATCTGTATAAAGGTCAACTCGCTGGAAGACAAACTGGTGATCGACGAATTGTACAAAGCGTCGCAGGCAGGTGTTCCAATCCGGCTCATTGTCAGAAGTATTTGCTGTTTACGCCCCCACCGAACCGGCCTTAGTGAGAACATTACGGTTCGGTCGATCGTTGGCGATTTTCTGGAACACACGCGGGTTTATTATTTCCATAATAACGGCGATCCAAAGATATACGGTGGCAGCGCCGACGTAATGGTACGGAGTTTTGATCGGCGGATTGAATCGTTATTTTTCCTGGCCGATCATCGTGTGAAGCAGTTAGCGATCCTGATTCTGGACTATAACCTGAAAGATAACGTCAATTCGTATGAATTGATGGAAGATGGCGACTTTAAAAAATGCCAGGTACCGACTGGTGGTCAACCCTTTAATCTACACCAGCGCTTCTTCGAGGTAACCGAGAAGGAAGCGCTGGAAACACGGCTATTCGACCCGGAGATTAAACCTGCCGAAGTAGCCAAGATTGAAGAAGAATATCAGGAAGGAGCTGAACGGGCTATTGCCAATATTTAGTAAATAATATCGTAAGTTTGATTGCTTAATAACAGAAGGTATGGAATCAATACGGGTACATTTGCCAGAAGATTTGCGGATGAACGATGATGAGTTCTTTCGCTTTTGCCAGGACAATCCCGACCTGAAGTTTGAGCGTCGAAAAAACGGCGATATTGTTTTTATGGCTAACACAGGCGGAGAGACAGGTAATTATAATTTTGAATTAAGTGTCGATTTTGGTGTATGGAACCGACAGATAAAGTTCGGCAAGTTCTTTGATTCGTCAACCGCGTTTCGGCTTTCCGATACATCCATCATGTCGCCGGATATTTCGGGCATTGCCCAGAATCGATGGGATGAATTAAATGCCGAACAGCGCCGTAAAATTGTAGCCCTCTGTCCTGATTTTATTCTGGAATTACGCTCACCCAACGACCGCCTGAAAGATTGCTTTGAAAAAATGGAGGACTGGATGGAAAACGGCTGCCGCTTAGGCTGGCTCATTGACTTGACGAACCAAATCACCTACATCTACCGGCCCAATCAGGAACGGCAGGAAATTGCCGGATTAGGGCAATTATCTGGAGAGGATGTACTACCTGGCTTCTCATTAGATTTAGCAGCCTTGACCGCCTGACGCATTCCTACAAATGAAAAGAGGTCGAAGTGGCGAATAATATTTGCCACTTCGACCTCTTTTCATTTAGTAAGATTGATGAAAGCCGCATTCCTAACCTTCTTTTTGTATATTCGCCAACCTAACTGTAATTGTATTTTCGCTGAATGGATCGCTTCACCGGACTAATTGGTATTGTTTTAATTCTGGGCATTGCTTATGCCCTCTCCGACAACAGAAAATCAATAAACTACCGTACCGTCGGAGTTGGGCTTGCCCTTCAGTTCGGGTTGGCAGTTTTTGTACTAAAAACAGATATCGGGCAGCAACTCTTTCAGGGCCTGGGTTATTACGTAGACAGGCTTCTTCAAAAAGCCAATAAAGGCGCCGAGTTTGTCTTTTCCTCACTCGTTAGACCCGATGTTCTTAGTAAAGCGTTTGGTCCCGACAACAGCTTTATTTTCTTCTTCAAGGTTATTCCGACCATTATTTTTGTGGCCGTACTGGTCAATATTTTCTACCATTTAGGCATTATGCAGCGCATAGTGGCTGTAATGGCTAAAGCCATGAAGTGGCTCATGGGCGTTAGTGGAGCCGAAGCGCTATCAAACGTGGCCAGTACATTTGTCGGTCAGGTTGAAGCCCAAATCATGATCAAGCCGTACCTGAACGGCATGACCAATTCTGAACTATTGGCTTCCATGACAGGCTCGTTTGCCTGCATTGCAGGTGGCGTGCTGGCCGTTTATATTTCGCTTGGTGTTCCGGCCCCTTATCTGTTGGCAGCCAGCATTATGGCAGCGCCAGGTGCTTTGGTAATCAGTAAGATCGTGATGCCCGAAACCCAGGTATCAGAAACGCAGGGAACGGTAAAGGTCGAGATCAAAAAAACACACGCGAATCTACTCGATGCCATTGCTGCCGGAGCCAGCGAAGGGCTGAAAGTAGGCTTCAACGTCATTGCCATGCTAATCGGCTTTATTGCCCTTATCGCCCTGATAGACAGCATTTTATTCCGAATAGGTTTCTATATTTTCAGCATGGACAACCTGAGCTTAAATCTTCTACTAGGTAAAGTATTTTCCCTATTTGCCTGGGCAATGGGCGTTCCGAATAAGGATATTGTGGCGGCAGGATCATTGATGGGCACTAAAATGGTGGTCAATGAATTCGTCGCTTACCTGGATTTAGTGAAAATTAAACAGACACTTGAGCCTAAAACAATCGCTATTGTGAGTTTTGCTCTTTGTGGATTTGCCAATTTCAGTTCAATTGCCATTCAGGTAGGTGGTATTGGCGAATTAGCTCCATCGCGCCGGGGCGATCTGGCCAGAATTGGCTTTAAAGCTCTGATCTGTGGCACACTGGCAAGTTATATGTCGGCAACGCTGGCCGGTTTGCTGCTGTAATCCGTACGCATTTTATCAGCACAGATATTCATTCTTTTTAAGACAGGCTGCCTATAAAAATAGGCAGCCTGTTTTTGTTTCAGCGCTTTCACCTGGAACGGTAACGGTGCCACGATTTTAGGTTAAGCTCGATTTAGCTTGGCACTGCTACCGATCCGGATGAACGATTTGTGTTTGTGTAACTGGCTCAGTTTTTATAAATCGCACTGCCTAACGAGCTTCAGGAGCCTTTATAAAAATCAGATCTATACGTTTAGTTTTCTCTTATTCTACCTTTCTTTCGCGACTATTCATGCCTAAAATGCTATATAACAATCTGTTTGGTGGCCAGTACATAAGTTTGCACCGCTACACCGAACAATGTTATTACCTAATATGGCATTAGAATTGGTTAACCAATAACTTAATAGATTTTGCTACCTTACGCGCCCCGGCAGCGCCTTTTGAGTTGCTCATTGCCATTGACAACACGCCATGAATCAGCAAGACATTATTTCCTTCATCGAACAAAACGATATACAAAAAATCAAATTCGCCTTTGCCGACATCGACGGTGTGCTTCGGGGCAAAATCATTGGCCGACAAAAATTTCTGGATGGCCTAGCTGATGGTTACGGATTCTGTGATGTTGTCTGGGGCTGGGATTCATCCGATACACCCTACGACAATGGACGCACAACGGGCTGGCATTCCGGCTATCCCGACGCTCCGGTCCGGCTCGATCTGGCTACGTTCCGGCAGGTTCCCTGGGAGGATGGAATTCCATTCTTTCTGGCTGACTTTAGCGCCGATGGCAACGGCAAACCGGGCAGCGATTTAGCGGCCTGCCCTCGATCGTTACTGAAACGGATTGCTCACGATTGCGGTACAATGGGCTTTCATGCCGAATATTCACAAGAATTTGAGTGGTTTAACTTTCGGGAAACTCCGCAGAGCCTGCAACAAAAAGGCTTCCGGAATTTAGAAACACTAACGCCGGGCATGTTTGGTTACTCGATTCTTCGTCCTTCGCTCGAAAGCGCTTTTTATCATGACCTGTTCGATCTGCTGGGTGAGTTCGATATACCGCTCGAAGGGCTCCATACGGAAACCGGACCGGGCGTATACGAAGCGGCTATCATGCACGATGAAGTTCTCAAAGCAGCCGATAAAGCTATTTTATTCAAAACAGCCGTTCGGGAAATTGCTTACCGACACGAGCTTGTTGCTACGTTCATGGCCAAATGGAATGCCGATCTACCCGGTTGCAGCGGCCACATCCACCAAAGTCTCTGGAATCCGGAACAAACCAAAAATCTGTTCTACGATCCGGCCCGGCCAAACTGCATGAGCGAACTGATGAGTCAATTCATTGCCGGCCAGTTGCATTGTCTGCCACACATAACACCCATGTTTGCACCAACCATAAACAGCTATAAACGGCTGGTAGAAGGTGCCTGGGCTCCGACAACAGTAACCTGGTCGGTCGATAACCGGACAACGGCACTGCGGGTGCTGAACCGAACAGAAGCCTATACCCGCGTCGAACACCGGGTTTCGGGCTCTGACTCAAACCCGTATCTGGCCATTGCTGCGGCATTGGCTTCTGGTTTATACGGTATCCGGCATCAACTAACGCTCGACATACCAGCCTCTGTGGGCAATGGATACGCCGATAAAAAACACGGTGTCCTACCGGCAAATTTATCAGAAGCCACCCGAGCCATGGCAAATTCACCCATTGCATCTGAACTGTTTGGTGCCGAATTTGTTGACCATTTCACCCGTACACGTGACTGGGAGTGGCGGCAATATGTCGGCCAGGTCAGTGATTGGGAATTAAAACGATATTTCGAAATTATTTAACTGGTTTTAGTTCATGGTTTTCAGTTCACGGTTAGTGGTCACCTATTAATCTACGAACAACTAAAAACCATGAACTGAAAATTGCACCGGCAGCCCGGTGAAAACTTTTCATGCGTCTAGTCGATTACCCCACAATTATAAAAAAAGCTTGGGCCAGCTTCGATCCGTCGGTACAGATTGATACCATTACGGACATAAGTGCCAAGGTTTCTACAAATCACGTTTTCAAAGTTACGTTTGAAGATGGCGACAGTATCATTGCCAAACTCTCCTATTTTGGTAAGTATGAGCATTTTGTAGAAGATCACCGCATTATCCACGCCCTCTCCAACAACCTACTCTATCCTTTTGAGAATGTGCTGGCCAAATCGCTGGTACGTGATGGTCAGGTTTATACCTACCGGCATAAAGATGGCTTTGTGGATGCATGGGTTGTGTTTTACAATCCGATCCGGAGTCAATATAAGCTACCCCGGCGGCTGGAAGAACACCACATCCGAAAGCTTGGTAATCAGATCGCCAAGTTTCACAAGGCCTGTTCACGCGTGAGTACGGTTCTGCCCAACTCGTCGAAAACGTTACGATCCGATGTTTGGGACTTACTTGATTTGCTGGAAACGGAGGCTGGTCAGTATGAGCATCGGATGCATGTCGACGAACTAAAAAGACAATGTAATCTCTTTCTGGAAAACCGGCAGAAACTGGTTGCCAAAACGGTTGAAACCATGCCCGTTTTTGTGGACTGGAACATCGGCAATTTCTCGGTAACCGACAACCTTGAGCTATATTCTCGCTGGGATTACGACTGGTTTCGGATCAGCTATCGGGTGATGGATTTTTATTTCTTCAGCCGGGTCGTTTCCAACGTTGGCGATCGAACCGTATTCAGCTACGTCATAGGGCCACTGATGGAAGACCGCTTTATGCTGTTTTTGCAGGAGTATCATAAGGTTTATCCGCTGACAGAGAATGAAATACGCTTCCTGCCCGAAGCCTATCGCTTTTTCATCTTAAATTACGTCATTAAATACGGGCGGTATTTTTTCCATCGTACGTATGCCACCAAACTCCAGCGCGAAGCATACCAACTCTATTTTCCCTCTATTGAAAAATTTGACGCGGAGAAAATCCTGAAAGCGCTGGGAATATGATGCCCAAATGCCCACCTCGCCCGACCTGTCATTACTGATCGAACCCATCCGGCAAGGCAATGAATCGGCTTTCCGGCAACTTTACGAAGCCACTAAAAGTCGTGTTTTCAATACGGCTCTTAGCTATGTACGCACGCGCGAAGACGCCGAAGAAATTACCCAGGATGTGTTTGTCGAGGTGTTTCGGGCCATTGAGGCATTTAAAGGTGATGCCAACATCACAACCTGGCTGTATCGAATTACGGTTAATAAATCGCTCGATTTCCTGAAGCAGAAAAAGCGACAGAAGCGTTTTGCCTTTTTTACCAGTTTATTCGATCATAGCACAGGTGAGGTGTTGCACCATCCCACCGATTTCATTCATCCGGGTGTTGCTCTTGAAAATCAGGAGAATGCGGCTATGTTGTTTAAGGCGATCGATAAACTCCCCGACAAACAAAAAACGGCCTATATTCTAACAAGAATTGAAGCATTGAGTAATACTGAAGCAGCCAGCGTTATGGTTGTTAGTGTTGGCGCTGTAGAGTCATTGTTGCAGCGGGCTACCGAAAACCTAAAAAAACAATTGGCTGGTTTCTATAAAACCCTACAGAAGCCGTAGGAATCAAAACGATTTGTCGTCTGACCTAAGTATGGAACCTAAAAAAGATAAATGGATCAACGATATACTGGCTAGTGCTGATGGTATTGAACGGGCAGAACCGGGTCCATTTCTGTACACCAGAATCCGGAATCGCCTGGCAACGTCGGTGGTGTATGTACCAGCCCGAACGGTATGGCTAACTATTGCCTCACTTGCCCTCTTGTTATTACTTAACTGGCGGGCAACAAGTCGGCTGTCAGAAAAAGCGTCTGATGATAACGCCGGGTTAAATGCGGTCATAACGGATATGCAACTCGACCCGACCTCCAACCAACCTTATAACCTATGGAGCGGACAAAATTACTAACCTTTGCTGTTATCGGATTACTTCTACTCAATCTGCTTACGATAGGTTTTGTATGGCTCAAGCCTGATCAGTCGTCTTCCCTTTCTCAAGGCCCACCACCCGAAGGCGATGGACCGGCAAGGCTCATTATCGAGCGACTGCATTTTGATACGCAACAGCAGCAACAATACCGTCAGCTAGTTCAGGAACACCAACGGCAAACGCGGGTTCTGAACCAGGAGTCGGTTCAGCTATTCCGCGCTTATTATGGACTACTGGCATCTACTCAACCCGATTCAGCACGAGCAAATACCCTTAGCCATCAGATAGCCGACAATCAGCGGTCAATCGCCGAACTTAATTTTGCGCATTTCCAGCAAATAAAAGCCTTGTGCCAACCCGACCAGCAACCCTATTTTACGAAACTGGTAGATGATCTGGCCCACTTGTTCGGCAGACGTCAACGCCCACCACGACCAAACGGTGAGGGTCCACCAGAAGGTCGCCCGGAAGGCCCGCCAGAAAATTTTCCATCACGGCCGTAGGAATCGATTCGGTGGTGTCGTCTAAGCAGCAAATGATCACCAATCGTATGAATCGACTACGAATAATCACCGCTTCAGGCGGATTGACTCTTCTACTAGGCCTGATAACAGTTGTTGCCTGCCAGAAAAGCGACAACACGGTTACTCCCGCTACGACAACAGGAACGACAAGTTCGACAACCGCAACAGGAACGACTACTAGCACCGTGTCCGTTGGCACGGGTGTACCGGATGTGTACAAAAAGATTTACGGAGCCTCGGAGATTTATGTGGAAGGCACAAACATTGTGATTAAAACAAAGGGGCGACCCGATCACAAGAGCCCTTATTACAAAGGCACGCAGTGGGAAAGCAGCCTCTACGAAGCCTACAATGGAACCAACACCAAATTCGGGGCCAATCCAAATACCATCAGCGAGTTTAGCCTGACTTTTAAAATCCCGATGAACCCTCAGATAGAGGCTTCTCATGCAGCAACACCACTGGGTTCCATCGGTATTGCGTTAAATGGCGTGGCGTTTTTTAATCAATACGCAGCCATGAGAGCAGCTCTCACCAATGAAATCAACGGGTTCGATCAGTATGGCGGGCATCCACAACAGCAGGGGCAATATCATTACCACGTCGAGCCGACCTACCTCACAAAGAACAAAGGTAAAGATGCGCTACTCGGCTTCCTGCTCGATGGATTTCCGGTTTATGGCCCTCAGGAAAACGGCAAAACCGTCACAAACGCTGATCTGGACAGCTATCATGGCCATTCTCACGCTACCGCTGATTACCCCAACGGCATTTATCACTATCACATCACCGCCGAAGACCCCTATCTCAACGGCAGCGGCTTTTATGGCAAGGCAGGTACGGTTACTCAATAATCCCTTATTGGTAGTAGTAGGCCTGTTGCTGAGCCTGTTCGGTTGTAGCCCGCGAGATCGTACGATTCCGGCTCAATTTGTATCGGCAGGCTCGGCGGGCTGGCAGCGGCACGAGGGCCAGTTATGGCTAAACGGTAAACCTTTCAGCGGCTGGCAATACCAACTCTGGCCGGACGGCGATACTTCGTTCGTCGGTGCTTTCTATGAGGGGCAAGCAGAAGGTTTGCATCGATATTGGTATGCCGATCAACGGCAAAAAGAAATCCGGCACTACCAGAATGGCTGGCAGGAAGGCGAGCAACGCGGCTGGTTCGAATCGGGAAAATTGGCTTTCGTCTATCACTTTCGAAACGATATCTACGAAGGTCGCTGTCAGGAATGGTATCAAAGCGGCCAACCCGCTCAGGATAAGCATTATCAGAACGGGCAGGAAAGCGGCTCACAAAAGATGTGGTTTGCCGAAGGTAGTCTGAAGGCAAATTACGTGGCCCGCAATGGCCGGAATTATGGATTTACGGGTGTTAAAAACTGTGTCAATGTCTGGGATTCAATTGCTGTTTCGCATTAATGGCGTGTCGGTTTTACTGGCGTGTCTGATCGGGTGCCAGTCGGCCGAAACAGCTGATCGCCAGCAGGCGTTGGCTTCCGAGCCAGTTCCGTACTACAACACACCTGATTTTACGCCGGTTTGGTTAACCAACCCGATTGATATTCAGCAGAAAATTCCGCACCGCATCGCCGATTTCGCCTTCTACGACCAGACGAACAGGTTGATCACGCAAGAGTCGGTTGCGAATAAGATTTATGTTGCGAATTTCTTTTTTACGGCCTGCCCCAGTATCTGCCCAAAGATGACCAACCTGCTCAAAGCCGTTCAGGATACCTTTCTGCATGAACCGAAGGTCGCTCTCATATCATTCAGCGTTACGCCCTGGCTCGATTCGATTCCCCGGCTTCGCCAGTATGCAGCTAATAAGGGCATTATTTCGACCAAATGGCATCTATTGACTGGCGAACGCGGCAAACTATATGAGCTAGCCCGGCGCTCTTATTTTGCCGAAGAAGCGATTGGCTTCACCAAAGATTCAACGGAGTTTCTGCATACCGAGCACCTGATTCTGGTCGATCAGAACCGCCGAATCAGGGGTATTTATAACGGAACATTGCCGCTGGATGTCGATAAACTGATTGCCGACATGACTACATTGCTGCGCGAATAGCAACTCGTTTTAATTGCCGCATTAAGGATAAACACCGATCAGGCGCTTAGCTGCTTTTCGGATTGCAGTTGAAAATAAACCACTTATTTAAACTCAAAATTGTAGGTCAAACTGGGGATTGGTGCCCCAAAAATGCTTAGCCGATACGGATTCGTGCCCTGACCCTCTGTGCGATAGAAAATCGAGTAAACATTCTTCCGACCATAGAGATTATACACGGTAAATGTCCAGTGGCTCTGCCAGCGCCGGTTTTTCATACTGGGATTGTAGATGTTCCAGGCAAAATCCAGGCGGTGATAGTCAGGTAAGCGATACTGGTTACGCTCATCATAATAAGGGTATGTCCGGCCCTGATAGCGAATAAACCCTTCGGGGGCCGTATAAGGTCGTCCTGTGCTATAGGCAAAGTTGAACGAAAAACTGTGGTGTTTGCCCTGATTGATCGTCAGGCTCATGTTCAAACTGTGAGGCCGGTCGTAGTTGGCCCGATACCAGTCACCATTATTGATCTGCTGCTGAAAATCAACCCCTTGACTGACCTGATTCAGCGTTCGTGAAAATGTATAATTGATCCAGCCAGTCAGTTCTCCCTTTTTTCGGGCGATCATCAGCTCCAGTCCGTACGCTTTGCTGCGTCCAGGCAATAATTGCGTTTCGGGATACGGTTGTAGCAAAAAGTCAGCGCCCGGCTTGTAATCCAGCACGTGCTGCGTACTCCGCCAGTAGACCTCTGCCGATAACTCAAAGATGTTGTTCTTGAAATTCTGGAAATAACCGGCCGACCATAGCTGGCTCACCTGAGGCTGGATATGAGCGTCGGACGTTTTCCAGCGGGCAGTAGGCAACGGGGTCGTTGTATTCGTAATCACCTGTAAATACTGCCGCATCAGATTATAGCCCACTTTAATAGAAGCATTGGGCGTCAACGAATAACGTAAGCCTAAGCGAGGCTCCAAACCGCCATATTGACTGGTCACCTGACCAGCTTCGTAACGAACTGAATCGACGACCGTTGTGGCATCGACCGATTCGCCACTGGCATACCGACGGACAACAGACGGCCCAAGGCTCAAAAAGTGCGAATAGCGTAGTCCAACCGATACAGCCAACCGATCTGACACGCTGATCTCATCTTCGGCATGGATGGCTAGTTCCAGTGCATTTTCATTGGGGGTTTTCTGATAGTTCACAGCCGGGCTACTACCGGGTATCAATTCGCCGGGGTTAAGTCGATACTGGATGCCACTTATGCCTATCTCCAGCTTCTGATTTTCCAGCTGAAAATTCAGGTTCGACTTGATCTGGCGTTGCAGCAGCGATTGCTTCAGCACGACTTTGTTGTTGGTACTATCTTCAATAGATAAAATTTTAGGAATGTATTGGGACACCAACGCTGTCGTTTGCAGATTCAGCCGGGGATTGAATTCGTGGAACCAGCGTACCATTCCATTAGCGGTTTGCTGGGCATATTGCGTAGCAGTCGAGTTCACATTGGCCAGACTGCCCAACAAATTGGTCTGGAACAAGTCCTGACTGTAATACCCCATAGCCGTAATGGTGTTGCGGTCGTTTATCCGCCAAAATAGTTTGGCCGTACCATCACCGAACTTAGCCCGAATATTTTCCAGCCGGGGCGAGACCAGCCGCAGCAGAAAGTCGTTAAATGCTCCGCGCCCCGACACCATCAGGGCCAGTTTACCTTTGATTATGGGCGTCTCGACCGTCAGCCGATTTGAGACAAGACTAACACCACCGCTAAGCTTAAACTGATTCAGATCAGGATTGCGCAGGCTAATGTCGAGCACCGATGCTGCCCGTCCGCCGTAGCGGGCCGGTACATTACCTTTGTACAGATCAAGCCCACCGACGGCATCGGGCGGAAAAACTGAAAACAGCCCAAACATGTGGGTCGGATTGAAAATGGGCGTATCGTCGAGGAGGATCAGGTTCTGATCAGTCGTGCCACCCCGAATGTTGACCCCATTGGCCGCTTCTCCCACGCTGGTGACACCGGGGAGCATTTGCAGACTACGCAAAATATCGACTTCACCCAGCGCTGCGGGCATCTTTTTTAGAGCAGGAATAGAAATCTGGCTAACGCCCAGAAGTGGTTGTCGTACATTTCGATCGTAGCCTTTACTGGTGACAACGACCTCTTCCAACTGGCTGGATACCGATGGCAAGCGTACATTTAGCGTCTTATTTTCGCGCAGATAAAGGGTTGTACGGAAAGGGACGTACCCGATGCTCCTAACCACGATGATATGCTGGCCAGATCGGGCTTTTATCGAAAAATAGCCCTGATCGTCAGTATAGGTGCCGGTCGTATTTTTCTCATAATCGAGCACAACCGCAGCCCGCACAACGGGTTGCATACTGGCCGAATCGCGAACAATACCGGAAAGCGTATAGGTAATCTGAGCGTTTACAGCAGAAACGATTAGAACCAGTAATAAGACAACAGGTAGCAGTCGGCTCATGCAAAGTAAAGTAAACGAATGATTGCAACTACTTCTGAAGCTATATATAAAAGGATCTATCTCCAGATTCTAACTGATTAGCTCCCATCTTATTATCTATCAAAAAAATCCGACTAAATTACTATCATGATTTTCACAGGGAGTTGTGTCCCGGTTATCTATAACTTTGATACAAACCGTGGCATTATTCCAGCCGAAAACCCTGTACTCGTTTAACCAATCATGCGTTTTCCGCATATTCTTTTTTACATTGGCTTGTTGGTTGTTGGCTTGCTGGCTGCCTGCGTAGACCCGGCAGACATTATCATCAATGCATCAGTCAATGTACTGGTCGTCGATGGTACAATCACGAACTTACCAGAACCTCAGATCATTCGGCTCAATCGATCGAAAGCCGACCCTGTTACCGGGCGCTTTGGTACGACTCCCGTCACCAAAGCGACAGTTGAAGTTGTTGTTGATTCGGTACAGGTAATTGCTTGCCACGAAACCGTGGATGGCAGCTACCAGTTACCAAGCGACTTTCGGGGACAGGTCAATCATAGTTACCAGCTTCGTTTTATGCTCAGTGACGGCACTCGCTATGTGTCTACCCAGCAAACTATGCAGGCCGTTCCGCCAATCAACAGTGTCTCGGCGCAATTCAGTCTGACAAGTTTACCTGTTGAGTTACAGCTGGCAGGCCAATTCCGGGCGGGGCACGATCTTTTTATCGGCCTTAATGACCCGGCGAACCAGCATAACTACTACCGCTGGGAATGGGTTTTGTGGGAAAAGCAAAGCTGGTGCCGGAGCTGTCAACAGGGGGTTTATGCGGTTAATAACATCCTGCCCCATACCTACAAAGACCGCCTGTTTTATGTTTCAGGGAATGATACGTACGAAGATTGTTTCGTGCCGATCAATTACAACGAAGCAGCCCAGCCCCCCTTTCCGAGTGGCCTCTATGTCTATGATTATCCCTGTCGGACCCAGTGTTGGGAAATTCTCTATAGTAGCTCCATCAATGTGTTCGATGATCAGTTTAGCAATGGAGGTCAGATTCGGGGGCGAAAAGTGGCTCAGATCCCTTACTATGATAGCACCGCATGTCTGGTCGAAATTCGCCAGTTAGCCCTGACACCGAAAGCATATTCTTACTTTAAACTTTTTCAGGATCAAACTCAATCAACGGGCGGTCTAGCCGACACACCGCCTTCTGCGCCGGTCGGAAATATCCTCAATACAGGCGATCCGGGCGAACACGTTGTGGGTTATTTTACCGCTTCAGGTGTCTCGACCGTTCGCTATTGGCTGGATCGTAAAGACGCGAAAGGATTGCCATTTGGAGAAACCGATCCGGCGGGGCCATCAAAACAGAAAGATGCTGAACTGTTTTACGCACTTAAGTTGCGGCAGCCGATTCCAGAACCCATTTATCCTTACCCCAATATTCGGGTCTTAGGTGGCCCCCAGCGGCCGCCAACTGCCCTTTGCGTGCCCAGCGATAGCCGAACACCTTATAAACCTGAGGGCTGGCGGGAATAACTCAAATTGTACCGCTGTCAATGGCGCTGACTGCTTTGTTGGCCAGTTCAACAATCATCGGCAAGATTTTGCCAAAGCGCTCGTCTTTGCTGTAACCCTGTTTCCAGCGGGCATAGATCTGCTGGGCAATCACGGCATTTTTATACAGACCAAACATGTAATAGAACAGAATATGCGACAGGTCACGCCCACTGCGCCGGGCATACCGTTCTGCGACTTCCTGCCGTGTCAGATTACCGGGCAGCCAGGTCAGGTTGAAATTTTTATAAGCCGGGCTATCTGTTACTTCCGACCAGTAGGCCAATGTTGCTCCTAAGTCCATGAGTGGATCACCGACGGTAGCCATTTCCCAGTCTAATACGCCCCGAATATGAGCTGTTGGTTCACCCGTAACGTCATCTGGAGCCAGCAGGACGTTATCATACTTATAATCATTGTGCAAAAATGCCGGGAATTGCTCAATAGGGTAATTTCTGGGTAACCACTCCCCTACCGTATCCATTGCCGGGATCGTGTCGGTCTGGGCATTATGATACCGTTTGAGCCAGCCCTCAACCTGCCGCTGTACGTATCCTTCGGGTTTGCCTAACTGAATCAGGCCGGTTCGGTTGATGTCCAGCGCATGAATGTCAGCCAGATTATCCACTAATGATTCCGATAACTGGCGCATACGTTCGGGAGCAAGATTCAGCGTTGGAGCCATCGACGCCCGAAGAATGATTCCCTGCACGCGCTCCATGATGTAGAATGGAGCGCCCAATACATCGTCGGTTTCACAATAAACGACCGGATTGGGAATTCGGTCGTATTGCCCTGTCAATAAGGACAACACGCGGAATTCTCGACCCATATCATGACCACCTTTAATGTTGGCGCCAAACGGTGGCCGACGAAGCACATACTCACCAGTGGCCGTTTGAAGCGAATAGGTCAGATTGGAAAAACCGCCGGGAAATTGCCGAACCTCCACCACCTCGCCCATAGCCGGTGCGTATTCGCGGAGGTAAGCATTAAGAACGGGTAGATCAAGTTCTTCGCCTGAACGAACAGAGCGCGGAGAATCGGGAGTAATCATCAATGAGAATGTTGGCTATAGGATGTTAGAACCTTGCGAGTGTGGCCATTAATCCAAACCCCTCAAAAATCTATAATTGTTCGGCAGTCATCATCCGGCGAAACTCCTGCAATTCGCGGGCTTTCTTCTTAACATCCAGGCCGTATTTCTTTAAAATACTAATCGCCAGACTCTGCTTATGGACTTCGTCAGCCCCATCCCAGATACGGGCACCCCGTTCATGACGGTACATGGCCGCTAAAACCGTATCGTCCGTTACGCCCAGGGCACCGTGTACCTGTATAGCGCGATCGAGCACGCGCAGAAATGCATTGGCTACGTAAAACTTGATGGCCGAAACGGCATCGCGAACAGCAGCAACACCAACCGTGTCGATCATGTGGGCGGTATTGAGTACGAATAATCGACTGGCATCAATTTCGGCGCGGCTTTCGGCAATGAAATCCTGGATAAATTGTTTTTCGCCCAGCATCACCCCCTCTTCGATTTCACGGGAAGCTGCGCGTTTGCACATCAACTCCATCGCTTTTTCGGCATTCCCGATCCAGCGCATACAATGATGAATCCGGCCGGGACCGAGTCGTTCCTGCGCCAGCCTGAAACCCATTCCCTCGCCCCCAATCAGGTTGGTGATGGGTACGCGACAATCGGTATACGATACCTCGGCGTGACTGAACCAACCTTGTCCTGCTTCACCAAAAACGGGAATGTTTCGCTCTATTTTGAAACCCGGCGTATCGGTCGGCACGATGATCATACTCGCACGCTGGTGTGGAACGGCATCGGGGTTCGTAACCACCATGGCAATGGCAAAAGCGGCCCCATCCGCTGAAGATGTGAACCATTTGCGCCCATTAATGACATAGTCATTGCCATCGCGAACGGCCGTCGTAGCCATTCGGGTAGGATTTGAGCCCGCAAATTCGGGTTCGGTCATCGAAAAACAGCTTCGGATTTTGCCCTCCATAAGCGGCTTTAAATACCGCTCTTGTAGTTCGGGCGATGCAAATTTGTGAAGCAGTTCGGTATTGCCAATATCAGGAGCCTGGCAACCGAATACATAATGCCCGAAAAATGGCGCATGAGCCAGTTGTTCGCTAATCTGCCCAAATTCGCAGAGCGTCAGACCATGCCCTGCCTCCTCTTTGGAAAGATGCAACCCCCAGAGCCCGGCGGCTTTGACTTTCTCCCTCTTCTGGTCGAGTATCGGGATCAATTCGCCCACGGCATGATGCGAGAAACCGTCTTCAAGAGGAATCAGTTCGTTCTGAACAAAGTCACGGACCTGTGCCAGTAAGGGCCGGACACGGTCAGTAGTGAATATCGTTTCCATTCGGGTTATCGGTCTAGGCAGGCAGCAAACCGGGTACTCAGTAGGCTGCGTCAGACACTAAGGTAATTGTTCCCGAACGAAGGGGCAACTGTAGGTGGATAAGGAGGGACTTGAGCTAAGTTCCGGCAATAGCAAGCCTTTTGAAAGCAGCCGTTTTTTATAGTATTTGCCTGGTTACTTCTTCCGTTACTGTGTCAAAAAGTAGCAGTCCTTCATTTTTGTCGTCAAGTTGCCCAACTAATTTCCCTTGTTTTGTCCAGACAGAACTCAAGCCAACACTCGTAAAATTATCGCAAAACCCGACACAATTTGACATTAATACGGGCATTGAGTAGTTCCTGGCAACTTCAGGATAATGGATCATGGCTTTACTTACGCCATTTTGTGATTTGGCAACGCTTGCTACATAAATGTCTGCGCCAAGTTTACTTGCCTGGTCAGCGTGATCGGGCTGCAAACTTTCGTAGCAAATAGCAGGTGCAATCCTGACATTATCGACCGTCAACATAATTTGTTGATTGCCATTTTCGAAATAGGGAATTTCGTCGGAATGAAGTAGCTGTTTTGAGTAGGTTTGCCTTGGTTTGTCAGGTTGAAAAATGATCATGCTTATCTGTACGCCCGTTTTCGTTTTTGTCGGAGCCCCAAGTCCAATGGCAATTTTAGTCGTATCGCTAATTTGCTGAAAGTCATCAAGCCTTGTATCATCTTGATTTATCGCTAACTCTTTGGCTAATTCTGGTTCATAGCTGGTCAGAGAAAGCTCCGGGAAGAAAATTACAGTTGCCTTACACGAAGTAGCAAGGTCAATTAACCGTTTGTGTCTGTCGATATTACCGGAAATGTTGCCTTTAATTGGTCTAATCTGCGCGACACTTATTTTCATTGTATTATCTGTCTATCAAGATCATAGCGAACGTACCAAAACAAAACCGGGCTATGAATACAAATATGCACATCGCATTTCGTATTCACAGCCCGGTTTATCAACAACGATACTTCTTATTTCAACAACTCCGCCAACGTCCAGACCTGCCCATTTTTGATGGTGTATTTCACGTTCATGGTGTCCCGGATTTTGGTTAGTGGATCGCCATCAACGGCAATTAGATCGGCGATTTTACCTACTTCAATGCTACCAACATCCTTGCCTACACCAGCCGCTTCCGCCGACCAGAGTGTAGCTCCCCGCAACGTCTCGAACGGAGTTACCCCACCCTCAACCCAGTTCTGTAGCTCGATCTGTAAGCTCAGTCCGTACGGAATCAGGGGCGAATCCGTACCCGGTGTTACCCGGCCACCGGCAGCAATGAACTTCTTCACATTTCCGGCCAGCGTCTTGAAATTTTCAACTGCGCCGGGCATCATCCGACGCATGGTCTGTTGCTGAGCCATCATGTTGGTTCGGTATTTTTCGTCATAAAAATGCATGTATGGGGCATAGCTGAACAGAGCCGTATCGCGTCGGGTCTGGTAGCCAAAACCGCCCTGCAAACTCGTTGTCGGGGTCATGTTCATGCCCGATTTAGCAATCAGGTTCAGTACATCGCCGTAGATATGATTGGTAGACGTGAGTTTGGGGGAGAATCCCCGGCGACTTGTAGCCGATGAATGTTCGACTCCATCGATGTTGTATTTTACGGCCGGATAGAGCTCGTGCGACGTTACAGGAATGCCAATCTGATGCGCCAGATCAGCGGCCAATTGCTGTAACCGGTCGGGGAGCCGCACATAGCATTTCAGGAGATCGTAGTCCAGCCGTTTGGCCCGGTCAAGTTCCATGCGCAATTGTGCCTCACTGCGAATACTGGTGGCCAGACCGTAATAAAGCCGGTAGCCTTCATTGAGTGTTCCGGTATAAAACGAACGAGGCCCCGGCCGGATACCCGCATCCCAGGCTTCGCGTCGTTCGAGTGCATCATACGGGTCGGCACCCGTTTCGCGAATACTCGTAATGCCATGACTGAGCCAGATACGCCCTTGCTTTTCCCCCGCCAGAATACTCTGGTGCGTATGCATTTCCCAGAGGCCGGGCATAACTGTCAGTTTGGATGCATCGATCAGTTTGCCCGTTCGCCCGGCTTTATGCGGCTCAATAGCCTGAATACGACTTCCTTTCAGAATAATGTCTACATTTTCGCGATACGCATTGGTCTTTCCATCGAATAGCTTTCCGGCATGAATAATGGTCTGATCAGTAGGCAATTTCGCCTGATACGTGAAATTTAGCGGAATGATGCTAACCCGATTGGTGGTAATATCCAGTTGCTTCAACGTATCGACTGCCAGATAAACCAATGTCTTCGAGTCGGCGGTCCAGCTCATGTTATCAGCCAGTGTCTTTGTTCGTTGAACAGGCGATCCGGTCTGTTTCCCATCGGCGGTAACCGGCAATGTCCACAAAACACCATCGAGCACGTAGGCCATCCAGTGACCATCCGGCGACCAGGCAGGACCACTGCGTCCACGGAAACTGATGGTTTGCCCCGATGAATCGGGTTTCAGTTCGAGTGCGCTACCACTGCCTCCACTGGGGATAACCAAAAACTGATTCAATCCCTCCCGAAAACGGCTGGAATAGACATCCAATGCCGAAACGGCAATCTGTTTCCCATCGGGCGACCAGCTTGGCACACCAGGCCCAAAGAGTTGATCATGAATCTTTTTGGGAACTGGCGTAGGCTGATCTTCCGATGGCGGCACATCAAGCGTATGCAACACACTCCGCCCAAAAGCAGCCCGGTCGAGCATGAAAAAGGCAATGTGTTTGCTATCCGGTGAGAATACGGGGGTACTAATTTCCTCTGTTCCGTTAGTCAACTGGCGATCCTGGCCGGTTTTCAAATCTCTGGCCCACAGATTAATACTACCCGAACGATCGGAGACAAACACCAGAAACCGGCCATCGGGCGAGAATGTCGGATCAGCTTCAATGAAGGCATCGTCCGTTAGCTTTTTAGGTGTAGGATTACCAATATCCAGCCAGTACAGATCGCCAAGTGCCGAAAAGGCAATGGCCTTCCCATCGGGCGAGACAACCGGAGCCCGGATGCCTTTAACAGGTCGTGGCTTCGCGTTATCGAGCAGGTACGTTTTGCGGGTGTAGGGTTTGCGCTGTAATGCCAGCGTTGCCTGCCAGGTGACCTTGTCGGTACGGGCGAAATCAGCCGTTTTATGTTTGATACCACCATCGGCCGTGTACCAGATAGACCCGTCCGTTGCTACCGAAGGTCGGAAAGGAAATACATCTTCGCCAGTGGCCGAGATGACTTTCGGTTCACTATCGGGTTTCAGGTCTTTAACAATCAAGGCGGTTTTGCCAATTTCAGCCGTCTGCACAATGAGTGACTGTCCGTTCAGTGACCAGGCTGGTGGCCCCAGTGTAGCGGCAGTTTTCCAGGCCAGTGTTTCCTTACCACCTTCCCAGACATAAAGCCCTGACGCATCGGGGCGGGTAGCTACGTAGGCAATCCGTTTGCCGTCCGACGAGTAGGATGGTGCATATTCGTTGCCTGCATTGTCGGTGAGTTGTTTGAGTTCTCCGGTTTTAAGTGTCAGTTCAAATACGTTGTAATTACCACCGCGATCTGACGAAAAAATCAACTTACTGCCATCCGGCGAATAGGATGGTTCTCGGTTATCAAATTCCCCCTTAGTGTGTTTCTGCAAGTCTGAACCATCAGGCTTAACACTATAAATATGGAACGTTCCATCGCGGAACGATGAGTAAACAATACGCTTGCTATCCGGCGACCACGCAGGCTGTCGGGCATCATCCCGAAAATCGGTCAAGGCACGAGCCGTTCCTCCTTTGGCAGGCAATAGCCAGATAGTACCCTGAAGATCAACAACAATGGACAGTCCATTGGGCGAAAGCGCAGCCGACATATTGGTCCCCTCCGTGACGGTGATCCGCAACGAATCAGACTGGGCCAGAGCCGAAGTAGCTCCCGACAGGATTAGCACAAAAAGCAGCAGCAACTTGGCAAACTCAAAACAGGTCTTCATAAGAATAGTGAGTTAGCAGTGAAAAAAGGAAGGCAATAAGTTCGTATCAGGCAGCGTATGACTGTCTGTAGGTATGGGTTTCTGATTTATGCTTATTAGCTGAATATCCAGGCACTACCGGATACCCTTGACTCCTTAGTTCTGTCAGGCTTAGGTCTACCTGTCTCTGGCACCGCACCTATTTCACACCGGCAGGCGGGTTCAGATAGCGAGTGAGAAATTTATAAATCTCTTCGCGCGATTCGCGAGCCAGTTTCGTATCGAGCCGGTTGAAGCTATGTCCACCCGGCGCATCCTGATAAATTTTGTATTCGAACTTCTTTTCATGGGCTTTCAGCGCATTGATCAGCGATTCGACTTCCAGCACATTCACATCTTCGTCGTTGGTATTGGTATGAATCAGCAGGGGTGTTTTGAGCTTCTGTGCGTTCCAGACCGGCGACCGGCGACGATATTCGGCTACATTGTCGGAAGGATCTTTACCAATATGAGTCGCGGCTGAGAAGATCGTCCGGTACTGCTGTGGTTTATAGCCAAGCCGGGCAATGATGTCGCTGACGGGCACACCGGCATAGGCCACTTTATAATCTTCAGGATGATCGAAAATATTCATGAGCGAAATCATTCCGCCGTGACTCCATCCAATAATACCAACGCGGTCGGCGTCTACCTGCGGCATGTTTTCAACGGCCCACCGTTTCCCGGCCAGCACATCGTCATTTTCGTAATCGCCGTAGTCAATCTGGTTGTAAAACCCGCCCCCATAACCAACGCTACCCCGGTATTCGGGCGCAACGATCAGGTAGCCCTGATCCAGTAGCTCCCGCACAACATGGGCATATAAAGTACCAAAATCACCATGAACCCCATCGTGAACGAAAACCAGTAAGGGCAGTTTCTTAGCCGTTGCGTACTTTTTGGGAATAAACGTATAAGCCGGAATAATGACCGGATTGCTGGCACCCTGTCCCGTCGGATTTTTAATTACATGCGGGGGCTTGCTGGTATAACGTACTTTATCGATAATCGCAACATCGCCAAGTTTTTGATACCAGAGCAGGTCGTCAATATTCTTGTTCAATACCTGATCTGAATAACGTAAATTCTCTTCCAGTTGTCGAACGCGTTCGTTCAAATCGGGAGCGGCAGGGGTTGGTGTAGCGGTGGGCGGTGTAGTTTGTCCAGTAGCCACAAATGATATACAGACAAAAAGAAGAAAATAAAGTTGACGCATGGAGGAATGACAAATTGGTAGTTAAAGAGTGGGTATAAATTTACGGGCAGGAAATTCCCAAAAAAGCACTAATCAGATCAGTTTTCGCAGCTTTAACGCCAGCGAGTCTGCTTTATAACGTCCTTGCATGGTCAGCGTGCTATCGTTGAGAAACGTATAATTAACCCGCATCGAATCAGCCGAATCTCCCTTTTCGTTTGGGAAGCCGATGCGAATGATTTTAGCGGTTTCGTCGATCTTGTAATTGCCCCGCAAATCCCGTTTTTGAAACTTGTCGGGATGGTATTTGAACAGGCAGCCGTACCGCCATTCAAAATACACTTTCGACCAGACCGAATCCTGATAAGCCGATGGCACAACGACGTTGTCATTTCGGGCAATGCTTTCGATTTTCCAGACCCCATTTAATTTCGTTTTAGGCTGGAAGCCATCACGCAGGGCACCAATACGCCAGAACGCTAACCCGATCACCAAAACCCGTATGACATTCAGCAGAACGGTCCGGCCATTTAGACTCACTTTTTCCTGATACGACAGGAACGCCTGCCGGAGCTTGTCATAATCCAGAAAGAGCAGGAAAAACAGCAGGAATGTATAGTGAAGCGCGTTGTAATAAGCCAGTGGAGAGATTTCGTAAAAATGGTCGATCAGATCAATGTTGACCATTACGGGGAGTAACACAAATACGCCGATCAGCCGCGTTTGTCGGAAGAGCAGAAGAATACACCCTATAATCTGAGTCCAGCCCAGAATGTAGGCCATCGTTTGCGAGTAACCGTAATAGGTCCAGGTCAGCCAGAAACCGTTGAGGTCGCCAATGGGTGTTTCAAGAATGTAGTTAGGTGGCTGAAACTGGGTTTTCAGAATTTTAGCAGCACCATAGCCAGTAATTGCATAGGCAACATAAAACGCAATTATAGTCTGAAACAGGCTATGCAGCTTTTCACCCCTGCCGCTGCGCTGCCAGCTAAAGGCAATAAGAAAGCTAAGCAGCAGCAACCCGGCCAGCGCAGGCCATAGTTTAGCCCAGTCGGAGGTTACCTCAAACTGCCAGCGTGAGGTAACCTCCGACGCCTGCGTTATCCCGATCAGTACCAGAAGAAGGCAAAGAGTCTCCGAAAACTTGAGCCAGAAACTACGGGCGGCCAGCATAAAAGAGGAAGATTATTGACGCAATTTAAAGTATATAAATCAAAATTTCACAAAATAAATAACAGGTAAAATATCTAATCATCAATTATTTATTCTTTATCTTTTGTTTTTCATACTTACACTATCAGAATAGTAAACGATTGTAATCAGAAGCTTCTTAGCTATTCGTTCACTGCATCATGCTAGCTAGTCCAGCCAGATTATTTCTCCGATTACCGCTCGTTCCAGTATCATCAGGTACCAGTCCTGGGACTTTCGCTTGGAGCCGTGCCACGGTTACTCGTGATGCGCAAACAAACCACGGTCCGCCCGTGCGGTGGCACGGCTCCAGGCGAAAGTCCTCCGTCTATTTTGGAAGGATAATTTTCCAAACTAGACGGATACCCACTAGTGCTCGGCCCATTTAAACCTATAAGGTTTTTGAAACCTTATAGGTTTGTCATCAACCACCTTCATGACTAATACGTATAAAATAGAAATTGGAAGACTACTTGCTAGTTAAAACTTGAAGACATTGATTTGGGCATTGATAGCTAATTCCGCCCACTTTACCGACCAATACCTGCACAGGTTTTGAGCCGGTCACTATTATTTTGACAGAGCACCTTATCAAAATGATATACTTCGCAACTCTCCGGGCAAATCGGCTTTAGCGTAATTAATTGAAGTACAACGACATAAATAACACTCTAAAATCATGGCACAGAATTATTAGTATAGGTTGGCAGTACGTTGTAGGACTTTCGCTGAGAACCATGCCACGGTTACTCGTGATGCGCAAACAAACCGTGGCATGGTTCTCAGCGAAAGTCCTGGTAAATAATCATTGCTATGAATGAAGTCATTAGTAAAACCGATTTGCTCAATCTATTGATCAATCGGATACCGGAAGCCCGGCAGGAATTTATGGCCTTACCCAATGAGACCAGTGTACATACGATCTTACATAAACTATGTGAGGTAACTTCGCTTCTGGCGCACCAGAATAAATTCAGAGCCCTGAAGCGCTGTTTGCTGGCTGCTGAAGAGTTACTGAAAGACGGCGACAAACAGGTCAGTAACGCAGTTTGCTCGGTCTACATTTATCGGCTGGCCATGTTGATGGATAAACGTGACGCCAGAGCTGATGTAATTCATTACTTATTACCTCGTGCCCTACGTACTGAATATCATCGCCAGCTCAACACCTGTCTTCCTTAACACACATTTGAGTAGCCCGCTTTATAAGGCTCTTATTATGGAAACAGACATAACGATTACCGTGGCAACAAAAGCGCACCTGATCTACGTCGATTCAATCTGTCGCACGATAGCAGAAAGCGCTCAGGCAAGAGGCACTGGAATTGCCGGGCGTTCTGCTGCTTATCTGCGGCAGAAAATGCTGGATGGAAAAGCAATTATTGCAACATTGAAAAACGGGCAATGGGCTGGATTTGCCTATTTAGATGTTTGGGATAATGGACAGTTTGTTTCTCATTCCGGTCTCATTGTGGCACCCGATTTTCGTCGACACGGGATTGCTCAGCAGATTAAACGAGCGCTCTTTAGCTTAAGTCGCTGCCTTTTCCCAAAGGCTAAACTATTTAGCATTACAACTGGCCAGGCCGTTATGAATCTCAATAGCCAGTTAGGATTTCGGCCGGTAGCCTTCAGCGAACTACCCCAGGATGACCGCTTCTGGAATCAATGTTCGTCCTGCAAAAACTGTGATATTCTGGCCCGTACTGGCCGAAAATATTGTCTTTGCACAGGCATGTTATACGAACCCCTCCCTTCAGAAAAAGCCGGGTAAGTCTGGAAATATCCCATGCCACTTGTCGTAGCCATGAAAGCCTGGCCTATCAGTGTTTACGATAGAATTACCCGCCCTGCGTGAATGAGCGAAAGCCATTGCCAAAGAGTTTGTTCGGCAATGGCTTTCGCTCATTCATCATTACTATTTTACAAAAAATTATCAATACCGAATGGCCCAATAGGGGTTCCGGTGAGCGGTCATGCTTTCGGCAATATGCTGGCGGATAAGTTCGTCGTAGGCGACATCGTTAATTTTCTTGCCCTTGAGCTTGGGTAGTTTCAGTTCGTCGGGTGTTAATTTTCTGAACGTCACGTTTGTAGCTTCAATGACAACGTCGCCATCATTCAGATTCAATTCCAGAATAAGTCCCGGTAAACCATTGTACCGCTCTGGACCAGCCGAAACCGGAATGTCCTGCGCGAACCAGGCCGTAATTTTCTGCTTTTTAATTGGATCTTCTGATTCAGCCTTCATGCATATATACCCGGCAATATCTTTGATCTGATTGCCTATTTTCCAAACGGGTGTATGTAGTGAATCGTCAATGACATAGGTCTTTCCCAACATTTCTACGACGTCAGTTTTCTGTTCTTTGGCGAAATTTCGGTATAGAAGCAACTCCTGATTACGCCATGTATATCGACCATCATCTGTGCTTCCCATCTCGTTGACATAGGTATACAGACTCGCATCCTGGTTAAATGTCAGTTTCATTTTCTCCTTATTCTCTTCGTCATTCTTCCAGGTCTGAGCAATACGGTCTTTTTGTTCCTGACTCAGGTACGTCATCCGGGAGTAAATTTTTGTCCAGTATGTTTTCCGTTCGTAGGTAACAACGCCTTCTGTTTGCTGGGCTACTGCCGATACGCTCATCAGCAGCATAATAAACATTATAAAATTTTTCATATCTAAAAGATAGTCAATCCATTAACCACAACTAACCATTAAAATCCATCCCGGCGCATCTTCGCTGTAACGCCACGCATATTATAGGTAAAGCCAAGCATAAAATAGCGGGCCAGTGTTTGGGTGCGTTCATATTGCGCGTAATTCTGGCTGGCATTTGCCGAAATAGCTATGTTCCGATTGAGCAAATCAACCGACGACAGCCGGATCTCAGCCCGCTTGGCTTTACCCAGAATATGATAAATCGAGGCATTTAGCAGTGGAATACGTTGATCAAAATTGAGCAGATCATTTTTATTGACCCGGTAATTCAGCGTCGTGTTAATATAAAAATCATGGGGCAGCTTCACCGTCAGATCACCGCCAAAATTATTATTCAGGAAAACCTGATTCTGGCCTGTGTTAATTGAATAACGGGTATTGCTGATACCGATATTGGCATTACCGTAGAATGTCAGCCAATCGGTGGGCGTCAGACTAAGACGGGTTCCGAAGCCATAGTTCTGACCCCGTGTCTCATTCGTTACATTGTTAATAGTGGCTGGGTTTGTACTAAAATTCAGGTTCGCATTCAGGTCCAGCGTTGCTTTGGTTTTTTTGAGCGGAAAACCAAAACCCAGATATGATCCAATCATACGCCCGCCCGACAGATTTTCGGGCTGAATAGTCGTAATAAGCGTTTGCGCGTCCGTATTTCGGCTATATACGATCTGATTAACATACTGGGTGCCGTTCACGCCAATATAGAGGTTAATGAAACTCCCCGGATTGAAATAATTGAACCCAATGTTCAGGTTATGCCCTAACTGCGGCAACAGATTCGGGTTTCCCTTATTGATGAATAACGGATTACTATTATTCGTCACCGGTTGCAAATCGCGGGATGTTGGTATCTGTACACTAACATTATAACCACCGTAGAGATACCGGTTATTTTTCAGATCATAATTCAGGTTTACGTTCGGAATAACCGTAGTGAACACACGATTGATTTCCCCGAGTAATGGAGACGTTTGATCACGGGCAAATTGTCCATTCAGTGTAAAGCGCTGCACAGCCAGTCCACCCGATATATTCAACCCTTTAAACGTATAGCGAATACTGCTTCCAAGGCGATTATAGATGTAATTATTCTTATAATACAGGCTCAATGAGTCGTTTCGGACCCGATCGCTGTTGTTTTCGCCCCGGTCAATCACATCCCGATCAACTTCGTCATAGCGTAGGCTAAAATTGTAGAATGTTTCCCAAAAAAACTTTTTGGCAAATGGCTCCACATATTGCAGGCTGGCTTTGTACTCGCTGCGGTGGCTATTGGTCCCCTGATCCTGACGAATAAGCCGCAAGGTTTCGTTGACGCTTGTTGGTTGTGAGAATTGATTGCTGGCGTCCAGTTTCAAATTGGCGTCGTTGGTATTAATTTCGTAGGTAGCGCTGGCGGCAAAACTTCTGCCTTTCTTTTTCATTTTCAGCCGATAGATCAATGAGCTAGACGAAGCAATCTGGCGTTGTGTACTGGCATTTTTGGTCGTATTTTGAGTCGTTACACCGTTATTACGATCCAAATCCTGGATTCTGTCGAGGTTGGCGTTACCATTACCTAACCGGCTGTTGTTAATAAAAACCAACGTATTGACCGAATCCAATTGGGTCTCATACCGTAAACTGACCCGATGGTTTCCGTTAAAATTTAGCTGATTACTGGTTTCATTGATCTGATATTGGCCCTGCGGCAGGTAGTATGTCTGATTTCGGAGGGCGCTTAAGTCAAGCCGTGTCTGGTTATAATAGTAGCTGCTGCTGAATTTCTTTTTCTTCGTATCATAATTATAGTTGATTCCACCAGCCACATTATTAGAAAAACCAGTCCCCTGCCGACCGCTTACTGGAATGCCCAAACCTTCATCGCCACTATCGGAATAGTAAAAGAAGTTGCCCCCACTAAACCCAAAGTCAGCATTTTGATTCCCGTTATATGAATTACTACCTCTAAAATCCTGATAATCATTATACGACAATCCCTGCTGGTTCGTATTATTACCCAGTCCAACCAGCGAAAACTGATTTTTAGCATTGAATTTATTGTAGCTCCCCTTGATTTCGCCCCGCGCCGGTATATCATTGGAAGCAGGCCCGGCACTGGCAGTTACTTTTCCGAAACCGCCTTTCTTAAACTCTTCTTTCAGTTCCAGATTAACCGTTTTTTCTTTCTTCCCATCGTCAACGCCGGTTAATTTAGCCTGCTCTGTTTTATCATTGAAGACCTGCACTTTTGAAATCGATTCGGCCTGTAAGTTTTTAGTAGCCTGTTTGGGGTCATTGCCGAAGAAATTCTTTCCATCTACGGTAACCCGCTTCACCTCCTGCCCCTGAGCGCGAATATTTCCGTCCTGATCGATCTGTACACCGGGCAGTTTACGCAGCAAATCCTCAACAGTCGATCCGGGGGGCACTTTAAACGAACTGGCGTTATACTCGATAGTATCGCCCTTTATCGTTAGTGGAGCCTTAGCTGTTCTGACAACAACCTCCATCAGCTCTCTCGTAATTGGCTTTAGCTTCAAAAGCCCAAGATCAATCAGGGCTTCACCGCCCGATTTGATAACCTGGTTGTAAGGGATAAATCCGACGAATGAAATTTTCAGAACGTAATTACCAGTCTTCAGATTCTTGAATATGAAAGCTCCCTTTTCATCAGTTCTGGTAAAATTGACCAGCGACGAGTCTTTAGGATTTAGCAACATAACCGTAGAAGAAGCCAGTGGAGCCGCTGCGGTGTCAACGGCTCGCCCCTGTAACGTAAATCGAGGGGAGCCCGTCTGGGCATAAAGTGCAGCCGTAAACAGGCATAGCACAGCCAGCATGAAGAGGTTTTTCATTCGCGAATAGGTAAAGGGTGATCGGTGTATCAGAAGCAAAAATAATCGGAACCGAACAAGTTGGTTACAAGGTTAACGTTTTTTAACTAAATTTATAGTAGTAAATTTAACAAACGGTCGACCTCGCTCATAATGAGCGTATCTGATTAGAAAATGTTGCTTCGCTTACAGAAGAAGACTAGAAAAGCGGACGAATTCCACACCGAAAAGCCAATTATATTTTAAACGGTATGCAGTTTTCAGCTGGCCAGGCTCAGTCTGTGAACATTCGTTGATGATTTGCCTGATGCCTGAGGATTACTTACTGAAAAGATCGTTCCAGCACTTCCCGAATAGCCCGCGCCTTTAGCAGACACTCTTCCCATTCCTGCTCGGGGTCAGCATCGTAGGTGATAGCGCTTCCGACAGAGAAGGATGCATATTGACTTTGTGAGTCATAAAGCAGCGTACGGATAACAACATTGAAGTCAAAGTCGCCATCGGGCGTGATGAACCCAATTGCTCCAGAATAAACACCCCGCCGGCTAACCTCTAGTTCGTCGATCAATTCCATTGCCCGGATTTTAGGCGCTCCGGTCATACTGCCCATCGGAAAAGCATGACGAATCGCATCGGCCCAAGTGACCGTATCTCGTAACGTTGCCGAAACGGTCGATATCATCTGATACACCTGCTGAAAACCGTATATCCCAAAGAGCTCGACTACGTGCACAGAACCCGTTTGGGCACTCCGGGCCAGGTCATTGCGAACCAGATCAACGATCATTAGATTTTCGGCCCGCTCTTTTTCCGAATTCAATAATTCAGCGCGAAGTCGGGTGTCTTCATCCGGCGTTTTTCCGCGCCGAATCGTGCCTTTTATTGGCTGCGATAAAACCGTTTGGCCTTCTTTCTTCAAAAACCGCTCTGGCGAAGCACCCATTACATACCGATCACCAAGTTTGAGGAAGCTCGAAAACGGCATTGGCGACCGCTCATTCAACGCCTGGTATACGGTCAGGGGGTCGATGTCGACGTGTTCGGCAAAAAATTCGATGCAATAATTTAACTCATAGACATCACCTGCCAGAATATGCTGTTGTATCTGGCGGACATTGGCCTGGTATTCGTCGGGGGTAACACGGCACGTTATCGTAGTCACGGCACTACCCCATCGATCTGATGGAGGAGTAAGGGAAATCGCATGCATAAGCGCATCTGCGTCACCTTCTCCCCACACGATTACTTCATTCTCCAGAAAGTCGATTACCCACTCTGGCTCAACAAAGTAGGCGTTCGGGAATCCCAGCCGATCCGGATTACGGCTGTTTAGCGCTTCGAGCTCATTTTTTACATCATACCCGAAATAGCCTACCAAAAAGCCGGGCCGGGCGCAATGAGCGTCATATAATTCCTGAAATGTGTCTTTACCCGATAGCGAAATGACCCGTTTCGCCCCAACAAACAGTCGGTTCGGAAACGGGTCATTCGGGTAAGAAATATCGTTATTTGTAAGAAAAGCAACGAAAGCGTCCTCGCGCGTCTGCCGGGTTATGGCCCATGTCAATGCCTGCCAGCGGAAAGCCGGTAAATCAGTAACGAATACACGCTTACTGTTCATGCTTAGGGACGCAGCATCCGTACATCAACAGCAATATCTTTACCTTCGGCGTTCTGGCCAATTGTAAACTCAACGTCGTCGTCTACCTGTAATTCGTTGAAATCAGTATCTATAAGGCTTGTATAATGAAAAAACAGGTTGTTTGGCGGATAATTTATAAAACCGTAACCCGTTTTTAAACTCCGGATCGTACTGATTTTACGGCCTTCCGGATCATCGTCTACCGTATCGGCAACGTTATAATTGGGCTCATCAGAATGCGGGTATTCATCATAGCCATTACCGGAAGCCGAGAACCCGTTCCCGAAACTACTACTGTAACTTCCTCCATTGCTCGCAGCAGCCACAGCAGTAAAGGTTGGTCGCGCCTGTTGCTGTTGTTTCACGAACAGGTTCTGAATAACCAGATCGTTTCTACGGCTCCGGTCGTCAATCATGCCGTGCATCGCAACTGGATAAGAGACTTCCTCCAATAAGTCCTGCGACGTACGAGTCACCTGCTTTTCGCCCTGTTCGTTCAAAAACTCGAAATCCCAGCTTAACACCATGATGCGCGAGCCGAGGGTATTGAGTTTACGAATCAGTGGTACATAATCCCCATCGGATGTAATAAGGACAACGACATCGAATTTCTTATACTGAGCTAATTCGAAAGCTTCGAGTGCCAGCCACACATCGATACCTTTTTCCTGCCGATAGCCCTGGTAGGTTTTTACAGGCAGGTAATGCGTAACGACGCCCTCCGACATTAGAATGTCATCAAACAACCGATCGTAAAATAATTGATTACCCCGCTGATTAGCCTCGTGGGCATTTAGCCGACCTCTAAAATAGTGTGCATCAACAATTTGGCATAAACGCTCATTGACCCCTTCTTCTTCGGCAACCTGCCGCCGTATAAATGCGTGTAAACCTGAAATACTAATCCGGCTGCGCCGTTCGTGAGAGTAATTATAATAATTGCTTACGTGTAAAAAATAGTTACCGTCATAAAAAACCCCTATACGGGTCAATCTTGATGCTGCTGTTGGCATAACTTTATTTGTAATATATGTATGGTACGAAATGCACTTTTAACCTTATCTTATTCTTTGATGGGATAGATATTTATTTCTCTACGGTAAAGCGAGTTACGAACTGATCGGACTTTAAACGTATAAACAACCGGAGGGACACTACAGAAATCCTACTTACAGTATTAAATCGGAATACGCTAAGACGTTGCAAAATTAATACGTTTTCGCTTACAATACGGTTGGTAAGGTATCTTTGTCGATCAGATATTCTTTTTATGCGAAAAATATTGTTCATCGACCGTGATGGGACGCTCATTATTGAGCCCCAGCCCGATCAGCAGGTCGATTCATTAGCCAAACTCGATTATATTCCTAAAGCGATTTCGGCCATGCGTAAGATCGCCGAAGAAACCGATTATGAGTTGGTTATGGTTACCAATCAGGATGGTCTCGGCACCGACTCTTTCCCCGAAGATACTTTCTGGCCTGCTCACAACAAAATGCTTTCTACGTTTGAGAGCGAAAATATTTCGTTTGATGCTGTCCACATCGACAGGCATTTCCCGCGCGACAACTCGCTTACCCGTAAGCCCGGAACGGGGATGTTGACCCAGTATTTTAGCGACGCCTATGATCTGGCCAACAGTTACGTTATCGGCGACCGCCTGACCGACGTGCAGTTAGCGATCAATCTCGGGGCAAAAGCAATTCTGTTTCTACCACCCAACGGCTTACCAACCGTGCAGGCGGCTGATGTGTCGGGGTTGACCGATGCGATGCAGAACGCCATTGCCTTCTCGACCGACGATTGGGATAAGATCTACGAATTTCTGCGTTTACCCGCCCGCACGGCCACCGTCGAGCGGAATACGAAAGAAACGCAGATTCGTGTAGACCTCAATCTCGATGGTCGTGGTCAGGCCAACGTTCATACAGGTCTCGGCTTCTTCGACCATATGCTCGATCAGGTAGCCAAGCATTCGGGTGCCGACCTGACCATTCGAGTACAGGGCGATTTGCACATTGATGAACATCACACCATTGAAGATACCGCTCTGGCGCTCGGTGAAGCCTATCGGCGTGCCCTGGGCGACAAACGGGGAATTAGCCGCTATGGTTTTCTATTGCCTATGGATGAGGCACTTGCTCAGGTCGCCATTGACTTTTCGGGTCGTCCCTGGCTTGTTTGGGACGCTACATTCCGGCGTGAGAAGATCGGCGATATGCCTACCGAAATGTTCTATCATTTTTTCAAGTCATTTTCCGATACGGCGCTCTGTAATCTAAATGTGAAGGTAGAAGGCGATAACGAACATCATAAGATCGAAGCTATTTTTAAAGCCTTTGCCAAAGCCATAAAAATGGCCGTTCGGCGTGATATTAAAGAATTGGATAACCTACCCAGCACAAAGGGAGTCTTGTAAGTGATTTAGGCACAGACAGGAGATTTTCATTTTTTGTCTAATGCTCAGTGTCTAATATCCAACGTCTATTGTACTTTTGCATACGAATTCAACCGAACACAGATATGGATTTATCAACCCCGCTAACACTCCTGTTCTACGTTGTCCTGCTGACGGCTTCATTTATCACTGGCCGCTGGTTGGAGAGCAAAGACCGGAAATACTAAATTGGGTTTACAGTTTATAGTTTTCAGTGCACAAGGCAAGGCTGCCTTGTGCACTGAAAACTATAAACTGTAAATTCTAAATTACAGAAATGCTCAGTGCCCTCACCCGTTGGTTATTTAAAGTCGCCGGTTGGCAGGTTGTTGGCCCTGTACCACACTTACCCAAGGGCATTTGGGCAGTTGCTCCTCATACAACCAACTGGGACTTTCTGGTCGGGTTAGGTGTCCGCCCGACCATTCACATCTGGATTCAATATCTCGCCAAAAGTTCGCTCTTTACCTGGTATTCAGGCTGGCTTTTTCGACTACTGGGGGGTAAACCGGTATATCGTGATAAATCGCACAACCTGGTCGATGCCATCGTTGCTATATTTAACCAGAATGAACAGCTTCAGATTTGCATAGCACCCGAAGGCACTCGCAGTAATGTGTCAAAGCTAAAAACAGGCTTCTATTACATTGCCCTTAAAGCGCACGTCCCCATTATTCCGGTTGGCTTCGACTGGCCCCGGAAACTAGTTATTATAGGCAAACCCATCTATGTAACAGGCAATTACGAGACGGATATGTTCCCATTTTACGAATTTTTCTCGCAGGTTCACGGCATCAGGAAAGACTGGCTGAAGAAGTGGGAGGAAACAGGTGTGATTGACTGGAAAAGCTAGTTAATCTTAAAAGCCATTAGCTTTTTGTTTCCTGTGCGCGTCTCAATTCATCGACCATCCGGCTACCGGCTCGCTCCGATGCGCCGGGTTCGCCCATTTTCCCCTGCACAACTGCGTAACCGGCCAGTTGCCTCTCCCGACCCGGTTCGCCCGGCAAGATGGCTCGTAGTTCGTCCGCAATGCGATCGGCGGTGAGGTCGTTTTGAATCAATTCCTTCACAATCTCACGGTTCGCAATCAGGTTTACAAGTGATATAAACGGCACCGCAATCAGTCGTTTCGCAATGGCATATGACACCGTTGTTGTTTTGTAACAAACGACCTGTGGCACAGTAAACAAGGCGGTTTCGAGCGTGGCCGTACCAGACGTAACCAGCGCAGCCGTTGCAATATGCAACAGATCATAAGCCGCGTCATTAACACGCTTAACAGTTGGGTAACCGCCCAACAGATTGCCATAGAGCGGAGCAGGCAAATTACTGACCGTGCCTACAACAAACTGATAATCTGGGAACTGGCGCGTTGCCGCCAGCATAGCGGGTAAAATAGAGGTAATTTCCTGACGGCGGCTTCCGGGCAGAAGGGCTACAACAGGGCGCTCATCCAATTTCAACGTTGAGCGAAAATTGGGATTTGGCTGAAAATCAGCCAGAGCATCCAGTAGAGGGTTGCCAACGTAGTCGACGTTGTAATCGTATTTCGCGAAAAACTCCGTTTCGAACGGCAGAATCGTAAATAGCCGATCGACATTCGCTTTGATTTTCAATGCCCGGCGTTGGTTCCAGGCCCAAACCTTCGGCGAAATATAATAAAACACGCGAATGCCATGCTGTTTGGCAAAACGGGCCATCCGCAGGTTAAATCCGGCGTAATCGATGAGAATAAGCACATCGGGACGGTGTTCAAGCAGATCGGCCTGACATTCCCGCATGATCCGGCGAATCGTGCCCAGGTTTTTCACTACCTCCAGGAATCCCATAAACGCCATCTCCCGATAGTGTCGCACCAGTACTGCTCCGGCCTCTTCCATCTGCTCACCACCGTATGCACGGCACTGTGCATCAGGATCGTGTCGACGAATGGCCCGAATCAGATTTGCCCCGTGAAGATCGCCGGAACGTTCGCCAGCAATGAGGTAATAGTTCATCTAGTATTGTATGTTATGGGTTGTATGAGACTTGATTATCGGCTTTATCATACACCCCATATCATCCATACAGGCCCTATTCGCCAAAATAATCCACAAAATTTTTCGGTGTTTCGTAAAGTCGAAGCTGGTGCAGGTGTGCTTCTGTTACTTCGCCCAGTGCAAGTTCGAGGATTTTCCAGATTTCCATGATAAAGATCTCACAGCTAGCCATTTTGCCCTGCATGAAATCGACATCCAGATTCAGGTTTTTGTGATCAACTTTTTCAATTACCTCCCGCTTCACAATATCACCCAGCAGTTTCAGGTCAATCACAAAGCCTGTATCCGGATCGGGCTCACCCTTCACCGTTACGATCAGCTCAAAGTTGTGCCCATGCCAGTTAATGTTGGCACATGGGCCAAAAACTTCCTTATTGCGCTCCTCAGACCAGGCCGGATTGTAGAGCCGGTGGGCAGCGTTAAAATGTTCGATTCTGTTAATATAGACCATTTTTCTGGTTTAGATGGGGCGGTTGCCAGAAACGCCGATTTTGAAAATAAGCCACAAAGGTACGAACTCTTTGGGCCTAATGAAACCGTTAGTTTAGTTAAAAAGGCTATTAAGGCATATTAGAGGTATATATGAAAAATACAATTTAATCACTAAAAACGCTATTCCTTTGTTCATCTTAAAATCTGTATCTTTACAGCCACTTTCACTTCATGCTAGCTAGCCTTTTTCTCTTTATCGCAATCAATACGTTTACTTCTAGCTCTTTATGATTATTGTTACGGGGGCCGCTGGCTTTATCGGAAGCTGTTTGATCAGCAAATTGAATCAGGAAAATTTCAATTTTATCATTGCTGTCGATGATTTTTCGGACCCTCGTAAAGAAGCAAATCTGACTGGGAAACGGATTCAGGAGCGTGTTGACCGGGAAGAGTTTTTCGGTTGGCTCGACAACAATTATCAGGAGGTGGAATTTATTTTTCACATCGGTGCCCGCACTGATACCACCGAATTTGACCGCCAGATTTTTGAGCATCTGAACGTTGAGTATTCCAAGCAAATCTGGAATCGCTGCATTGATTATCAGATTCCCCTCGTATATGCGTCATCGGCAGCAACTTATGGTATGGGCGAGTTTGGCTATGATGACAATGAGTCGATCATTCCGCAGTTGAAGCCGCTTAATCCTTACGGTGACTCAAAGAATGAATTTGATATTTGGGCACTGGAGCAGGAACGTAAACCCTTCTTCTGGGCTGGACTGAAATTTTTCAACGTCTACGGGCCCAATGAGTATCATAAAGACCGCATGGCATCGGTAATTTACCATGCCTACAACCAGATTTGCCAATCAGGCCACATGAGGTTGTTCCGGTCTCATAACCCCGATTATACCGACGGTGGGCAGATGCGGGACTTCATTTACGTGAAAGACGTAATCGAAGTTTGTTCATTTCTGATGCATCACCGGCGAAATTCCGGTATCTACAACCTCGGAAGTGGCAAAGCCCGTACATTCCTTGACCTGGCGACACTTACTTTTCGGGCTATGGACCGCGATCCGCAGATCGAATTTATCGATACTCCCGCCGATATCCGCGATAAATACCAGTATTTTACGCAGGCTAACATGGCTAAGCTTCGTTCTATTGGTTATGACCGACCTTTCCATTCGCTCGAAGAAGGCGTTTCTGACTACGTAAAAAAATACCTCAAAGAAGGAAAGTATCTCTAGCTGCTGGTAATCAATCTTTTGTTTTCCGGTACCAGAAACCGACGCACAGAGATCGCCCACAGGCTAGGTCCCTGTGCGTCGACTGGTAGCGTACTTACCATTTTTTGAAGATAAAAAATACCGCTATCACAAGGAATACAAAGCCAACCAGATGATTCCAGGCGAGTTTGTCGGTTTTAAAAAAGTAGACGGTTATTAAGGTAAAAACCGTCAGCGAAACGGCTTCCTGAATTGTTTTGAGTTGGAAAAGTGAAAACGGCCCGCCCGTTTCTTCAGAACCGATACGATTAGCTGGCACCTGAAAAATATATTCAAAAAAGGCAAGGCCCCAGCTAAGCATAATGATGCCGAAAAGCGATAGTTTGGCCAACATAGGGTACTGCTTTAGTTGCAGGTGGCCATACCAGGCCAGTGTCATGAAGATGTTCGATAACGTAAGCAATAAAACGCAATAAAGTCCTTTCATTTATTTATGTTAAAAATTCAGTTCTGGGCAGGACCAAGGTACTGGTAAATCGGAATTCCTGCCAATTGAGGAGTAACTCTCCATCAAGTAAAGTTGTTAAACGATAACTAATCCACAAACCCAGTCCATGCCCTTCTTTGAGTGGATCAGCCCGAAAGTAAGGCTGCATCAGATCAAGTACAGGCCCCGTTTCCCGAACGGTTTGATTCTGAACAAGAACTGTCGGTGCGTTTTCCCAAATCAACCGGATACTCACCACACTACCCGGAACGGCGTACTTGATCGCATTTTCGAGGAGATTCAGTAACACATGCTCCAGCTTAACGGCATCTGTTCTGATCGGTGTAGAAGGCCCTGTTTGTTCCTCAAACTGCGTTATTACTTCATAATCAGTGGCTACAGTTTCCAACTGAGCCAGGCAGTTTTTTATTAATTCCGGCAAATCGACCGGTGTTGTTTTGAGTACCTGACGTGCATGATCTGGGCGGCTCAGCGTCAGAAATTCGTCGAGCAGACGCGTCAGGCGTTTTATTTCATCCAGTTGTCCCAGCAGAAACGGTGTTGTCCGGCCATCTACCTGACCACTGTCAAGGGTCACTTCAAGGCCGGTTTTCATGATGGCAAGTGGCGTCCGAAGTTCATGCGCAGCGGCTCCAAAAAAATTACGCTGTAGTTCAGCACTTTCCCGAATTCGGGCCAGCATCTGGTTTAGCGTATCGGTTAACTGATAAAGTTCATCACGAGCGGTTGGCAGGGCGATCGGTTCAATTGTGGCTGCATTGGTGATCTTTCCCGCCTGATAAACAATTGCCTGAATTGGTTTCAATAGCCATCCAGCGATAACATACCCTCCCAGGAATGCCAGGATCAGGCTTACGAACCAACCGAGCCCAAAGACCCAGCGTAACTGTCGGATATCCTGCATCAAACTAGCATCGGGCACCGCTAATGTCAGACCCACCTGACCACTGGGAATCTGATACGCCATAGTCTGTACAGTCATGGATCGAAATGAACGCGGATGCCGGTCAACGTCGTGCCCTACGCCGGATGCGTTTGGAAAACCAGGACTGCGAAAAAGCTCACGGCTCCGGCCATAACTATGGTATATTACCCGCATCTGCTCGCTTTCGGTAGGCAATGGCAACACAATAGGATCGACACTTACCTGCGAAAGCAACCATCCTGCTCTGGTCGCTACCGCCCGATCAAAAGCGATCTGGAGGCTATTTTCGGCACGGACCAACATAAGCCAACCGGCCAGCAGACTTACTCCAGCAAACACAGCCGCAACGGCCAGCACAATCCGGCTGCGCAGGTTCATACCGATTTGAGCCGATAGCCACGGCTGATAAGCGTCTCAATCAGCCCACGTGTACCAACCGCATCCAGTTTCTTACGCAATTGATAGATGTGTACTTCTATCACGTTACTGCCCATGTCATAATCGGCGGCCCATACCTTCTCGGCAATCTCATTTTTCGTTACCAATAGGCCGATTCGGCGCATGAACAATTCGAGTAAGGCAAACTCCCGATTGGTCAGTTCCAGCTTGATGCCTGCCTTGAAGACTTCATGCGAAACAAGCCTCATTTCTAAATCCGCCATGCGCAATACGACGTTATCTCCGGAGTGGGTTCGTCGCTGTAAAACCCGAATCCGAGCCAGCAACTCATTAAAGTCGAACGGTTTCCGAAGGTAATCAATGGCGCCAAGATCCAGCCCCTCCACCACTTTATCGGAATCACTCAACGCTGATAAAATCATGACCGGCACCATCAGGCCAAAGGCACGAAGGTTTTTAAGAACCTCAAACCCGGTCTGTCCGGGCAACATTAAGTCCAGCAACACAAGATCGTATAAGCCTCCGGCAACCTGATCGAGTCCTTCCGAACCGGTATGAGCCAGATCGACAACATGACCATGTTGTTCAAGCCCCTGCTTTATAAACCGGGCGAGTTTGCGTTCATCTTCAATAACCAGAATTTTCACGCGAGTAAGGGCTGGGTGATTTATTGACTGCTGAAATTGCTGAATGATACCCATCAAATCAATTATTCCAGCAGTCAATCGTTAATTAGCGAACCAGATATTGCTGACCGTTGATTGTCAGCACAACGGCGTTTAAGATATTTGTTTTTTCTAACTGAACCTGGCCTTCCCGAAGGCTTTTAGCATATCCCTGAACCGTAATTGTGCTGCCTTTGGTAGCCAGATTTGTCAGTTGATAAGCCACATGAGGAGGAACGCGCACAACTGTTTTATCATCCAGGACAAGACCGCTAACGCGCCCATCCCGGCCTATTTGATAATCGGCTATCTTGCCCGTTACGGTAGCCTGTGAAGGGGCCGCTGGGGGTGTAACAGGCATTGCTGGAGGAGCGTCAGAGATCGTCGTTTTGCCAGCCGTAAGACTAACCAACCGAAAGCGCGATTCTCCTTTGGGAGTCATTTCAGAATAGCCCGTCACGCTGACGCTACTACCCGGCTTAATCGCCTTTTGTACCTGCTGACCGAGATGGGGAGGGAATTTTACAGTGGTCGGTGTATTCGTTGATCCAGTAAACGTAAAACCCTCCAGAATAGCATCATCGTTACCAATCCATTGGCCTACTGTTCCAGAAACGGTAGTGAGCGATGTAAGTCCACGTTCATGACCACTTCGATCAGCCCGACCCGGCCCTGACTGAGGTGGCCCCATACGGTGTCTGCCAGGACCACTGGGTTGATGCCCACCTCGGGGGCCATGCGGTCCGCGACTATCCAGTCCGGGACCGTCCGGTCGGGAACCATTAGGGGTGTTCAGAGCAATGGGCGGAGGAGGTGTACCCGGTCCTGGATCAGCCACTGTCTGGGCATTAACCTGTGAAGCAGTCAGCATGACCGCGAATAGAAATGGGGTAATTAATTTCGTGTTGCTTTCCATTGTTACTTGTTATTTACTGTTCATGATGGAAGCAAAACTAGTGGCCTCATATAAAGCCAGTCTGAAAACGAAATTAATTTTTCTTCATACTGTCGAAGGTCTTTTGTTTAGAGTCGTGGAGCCATGCCACGGTTTTGAATCGTGGCATGGCTCCACGACTCTAAACATTATTCCCAAATCACCTCAATGACTTCTGTTTTCAAATCTACTGTCGTTTGCTTTTCGCCCGTTGCCCGACGGAGCGCCAGTTTCCCGTTGCTAACCTTCATGGCCTCCTGCTGCAAAATGTGCATGGCATCTTTTTTATGAAAGACTGACACAACCGACTCTTCCGTCGATACAGGTAACGTAAATGACTTGCCGGAAGCTTTTACGGAGCGAGCGGTAGCGGGTAACGGCTGATTTCGAAGTAATGAAATCGCCCGGGAGGCTTGCGGCACACCGTAGCCAACATAGTTGTTGCCATAAGGATATAGATGCGACGATTTTTCAATAATGTCCATGACCTCTTTGTTGGTCAATTTCGGATTTGCCTGCATAATACAGGCTGCAAATCCGGTAATGACCGGAGCCGATAATGAGGTTCCATACAAAGAAAAACAGGAAACATTGGGTTTCATATATGGCAAACTCTCAGGACCGATGCTGCTGTAACCAATCCGATTCCAAAGTCGGGCATTCGTTGCACCAATGGCCAGAACACCCTGAGCATCAGCGGGGGTGCTGATGATTCGCCATGAACGATCATCGCCTTCATTTCCGGCTGACACAACAATAAGAATACCTTTTTTATCGGCCGCAATCTGTGCCGCCCGACTAATCAGGCTGGTATGACCATCCATCTGACGGGGTTCATAATTTTCTTTAGGGTTGCTCATCCCTTTGGCATAACCCAGCGATGTATTGATCAGCCGAACACCAAGACTATCCATCCATTCCATTGCCGCTACCCAGTTATCTTCTTCGCCCCGGTATTCACGATTGCCCTGATCTGTACGGGCGAGGTAAAATGTTGCATCGGTGGCCAGGCCATATTGCGTATTTTCGATCGGATCACTACCGGCAATAGCCGCCAGAACTTCGGTCCCGTGAAAATCCGACATGGTTTCGAGCGTATGGAACAGATCACCGTGGGTCTTTTTGTCATTCACATAATCACGAACCCGTTTCACGCCTTCCCGCGCGAATACATGCTTCAGCGCATTAGCCGAATCTGCACCAAAAAAACCAGCATCGATAACTCCAATGTTTACAAATCGTCCGGTTAATCCAGCCTGAGCAAAATCGGAAGCCTGAATCTGCGTCATGACCGGAGCCATGTGCGGGCTGATTGAACGCGAACCATCAGGATTACCGATTGATGTAATAATAATAGCCGGATCAATAGCCTGAATCCCTGCTACAAAGGGTAAAGCCGCAACCTGAGCAAATTGCTCGGTCGTAAGCCGGGCCGAAACAGCATTCAGCCAGCGCGATTTATTGAGCGGCTGAACACCTTCCTGTTTTAATTGACTCAGATAGGCTGCCGAAACGGGCTGATCAGTCTCATCAAGCGGAAAATTCTGGGCTTTTCGCCGGGTTATGGCTGTTTCCGATAAGGCTGGCCGGACACTCTGGTCTTTAGCCTTGAAAAGAATCCAGTATTTAGGACTATCTGGTCCATAGCCCTTTGTAGTTAGCCAGGTCGCACTGGGATGTGAAACGCCAGGATTCGCTTGAATCAGTAGCGTAAACAGACAGAATAAGAAGTTTAGGCGAAGCGTCATGAACCAGAGAATAGCTATTTACCGTGTTTTCCAGGCAAACCGTACGTTAAAACATAAACACACAAACACGCAAAAACTCTTATAGCTTTGAGTTTTCTTTGCAATTTAATTAGAAAAGCAGTTTCAACGTCCTGATATGCGCTACTTGCCCATTGATAATCAACTTTTCGTTCAAAGTCGCCATCGGCTCACTCAGTTACTGAAACCTAAATCGCTGGTGATTCTGAACGCCAATGACATCATGCCGACCAATGCCGATGGCACAATGACATTTCGGCAAAACAACGATTTATTCTACCTAACGGGCGTCGATCAGGAAGAAACCCGGCTCGTTCTGTTTCCTGACCATCCCGATCCTAAATTTCGTGAGGTCCTGTTTCTGCGTGAAACCAGCGAGCTGATCGAAATCTGGGAAGGCCATAAGCTTACTAAAGTCGAAGCCGAACAAACTTCCGGGATTTCACAAAAGCAGGTCTATTGGACGCATCAGTTCGAACAGATTTTTGTACAAATGATCTTCGAAGCGGATCACGTTTATCTGAATACCAATGAGCACACCCGTGCCGGTATAGATGTTCAGACCCGTGATGCCCGATTTATCGACGAATTCAAACAAAAATACCCGCTGCATCATCTGGAGCGGCTTGCGCCATTGATGCACTACCTACGAGCGATCAAACAACCGCAGGAAGTGCAACTGCTTCAAACAGCCATTAACATCACCGACAAGATGTTCCGCCGGTTGTTGGGTTTCATTAAACCCGGCGTATGGGAATATGAAATTGAAGCCGAGATGATGCATGAATACCTGCTTAACCGGTCGCGCGGGGCAGCCTATTCGCCAATCATTGCTTCGGGAGCCAATGCCTGCGTATTACACTACATAGACAACAGCCAGCAGTGCCAGGATGGTGATGTGATTTTGCTCGATATAGGCGCGGAATACGCCAATTATAATGCGGATATGACCCGTTCAGTGCCTGTTAACGGGCGATTTACGGAGCGCCAGCGAGCTGTTTATGATGCGGTATTGCGTGTGCTGAAAGAAGCGAAACAAATGCTTCGTCCCGGTAATCTCTGGGACGATTATCATCGTGAAGTAGGTAAAGTGATGGAGTCAGAACTTATTGGTCTAAAGTTGCTCGACCGCCTGGAAGTCGAAAAGCAAGATCCTGACGCGCCTTTGTACAAAAAATATTTTATGCACGGCACGTCACACTTTCTGGGGCTTGATGTTCACGATGTGGGTAATAAATACCGTCGAATGGAGCCCGGAATGGTCTTTACAGTCGAACCAGGTATCTATATTCCTGGAGAAAAACTAGGAATCAGACTTGAAAATAACGTGCTGATTACGGAGTCAGGGAACACAGATCTAATGGCCAACATTCCGCTCGAAGCAGAGGAGATTGAAGCGTTAATGAACCGATAACCAGGAATGATGAGTGATGAATGAAAAATACGGTAACAACCAATTCGTCAGTCATCACTCATCATTCCTGATTACTTTACTTCAGCTTTTTTAGCATTTTCACGTTCGAGGGCAATGCTCAAACTAGAGTAAATGCGACGAACTGCGGTTTCGAGCCGCTCCCAACCGGCTTCTGTACGGAGGTCAATATCGCCGATGTGGTCGCGTTGGGTGCTGGTCAGCACAATATGCGTTACAGCGGCCACCATCAGACTCGTAATAGCAATAGGGTCGTAGTCGGCAAATGGCGCCAGTTTATCAACCAGTTTTTTGTAGGAATTATCACGAAATTCGGCCAATCGGCGTGCAAGCTCTGTTTCCCCATGACTCATCTCCCACCGAATTAACTCCTGCGATGGCTTGCGGGTACGGAATTCGCGCATGAACTGAATCGTATATTCAGACCACACTTTGCTTCGGTTGTCCGAAGGAAGATTATCTGGCACGGAGTCCAGAAACTTCTCGTTGAACATGGACAGAAAGAAACCACGTTGTACGTAAGCCTCCAGCAATCCATTCCAGCCACCAAAATAACGATAGATCAGTACTTTATTAACGCCTGCTTTTTCAGCCACGGCATTAATACCGGCCTTTTCGGTTCCCCGCTCGGCCATCACATCACCCATCGCCCGCAAGATACGCTCCATGGTCATCTGGCGATTTCTACGCTTGACAATTTTCATACTGCTAGTAGTTTTTTTTTGTGTTAAAGAGGGGTGTAATGTCTCTACATTCTTTGTAGAGACAAACAAAGAAATCTACTGAAACTTTAGACTGGCGACAAATATGGGGATAACTAATGATGTTATCAAGAGATTACCTTAACGACGTATCGGAAATTTCATAAATTGTTTTTCGGGTTGGGTAATGACTTCTCCCATTTTTGTTGTAGAGACAACAATTGGTAGCCAAAACGAAGAAAATGGATCGTTGCGCCAGACCTGAGCGCTTTCAAAAGCTAATTTGATCTGGAGAAAAAAAATAGTGGCAGTAGCGAATAAGCGGCTAATACGTTGACAGGATTGACCGAAAAGCAACCGCAGTCGAGAGGAAGGGATTTGGTCAAATTGGCGCAGCCAGCTGATCAATACGTTAAAAAACATAAGCTCACTATAGGATAAACAGGACGCTTGCAGGAGGCCGATTAAAACGCCATGGATGTCAAAAAGGAGCCTATATGTCTAAAAAGCAAACCCTGATAAAGCTCAGGTGCCTTATCAGGATTTGTGCTTCAGCCATATAAACTCACCATTATTTACCGCTCGGGATAGCTGGCTAGTTGGCCAGACAAGTCCTGAATAGCTTCGTCTAATTGTTTGCGATTCAGAAGCATATCCATTTCCAACGGAAAGTCAGGATAGGCATGCCATGCAGGTGTTAACGCATGGTCCAATTGAATCTGTAGCTTATAGTTATCGCCAGGTAGTGCAGTAGCTTCAACGCTTAGACCGGGCTCGCAGAATGTTAAGGCAACATGATTAACGGCTTTATTCCAGAGTGAACGAAGGCCACTTAACAACCGCCTAACTTCCCAGGTTTGGAGTGGAGTAGCCTGCGAATCGTGTTGTTGCCGCCAGATCGTTGATACCCGACAACGTAAATTATTCCGTTCGCGCCAATTCGTTGTTTTATTACCGTAGCCTAATATCGAGAATTCGAACGAGCCAGAGGAGGAGATAAATTTCATAACGTGCAGAAGCTTAGTTGAGCGTATTTATTTGCCTACCTAACAAATATACTAAGTGTTTGTTTTCCATCAAAATCAGTTAGCCAATTAATTAACAGGTCAATAAGCCAGAGACTTATTATTCTCGATTCAGGAACATAATCTCTTAACCGACTCTCTAACTGACTTTGACTATCTTTGCGGCCAAAAAATCTGATCTAACAATATGGCAAATGTGCTCATTATTGGAGCGGGTGGAGTTGGTAGCGTAGTAGCGCACAAATGTGCGATGAACAGCACTATCTTCACAACTATAATGCTTGCTAGCCGCACCCAATCGAAGTGCGACCGAATTGCAGCCGAGATTCAGGAAATGCACGGCGTAACAATCCAGACAGCACAGGTAGATGCCGATGTGGTTGCCGATGTGGTTGCGCTGATTCAGTCTTTCAATCCAGTACTGGTTATCAACGTGGCGCTCCCTTACCAGGACCTGCCTATCATGGATGCCTGCCTCGAAGCGGGTGTGCATTACATGGATACGGCTAATTATGAGCCTAAAGATGTCGCCAAATTTGAGTACAGCTGGCAGTGGGCGTATAAAGAGCGGTTTGAAAAAGCGGGCTTGATGGCGCTGCTGGGATGCGGCTTCGACCCCGGCGCTACGCAGGTATTTACCGCGTATGCCAACAAGCACCACTTCGACCGGATGGACTATCTGGACATTGTTGACTGCAATGCGGGCAATCATGGTAAAGCCTTTGCCACCAATTTCAATCCTGAAATAAATATTCGTGAGATTACCCAGCCAGGGCGCTACTGGGAAAATGGCGAGTGGATCGAAATTCCGGCAATGAGTATCCATAAACCCATTGAGTATCCCGAGATAGGTCCGCGCGAGTCGTATGTACTGTATCACGAAGAATTGGAGTCTCTGGTCAAAAACTTCCCTACACTGAAACGGGCTCGCTTCTGGATGACGTTCGGGCAGGCTTATCTGACGCACCTTGAGGTTTTACAAAACGTCGGTATGACCCGCATCGACCCGGTGAAGTTTAATGGAATGGACATTGTGCCGCTCGAATTCCTGAAGGCTGTTCTGCCCGCTCCCGACACGCTTGGCGAGAATTATACGGGACAAACCAGCATCGGTTGTCAGATCAAGGGAGTGAAAGATGGCGTTGATCGTACTTACTACATCTGGAACAACTGCGACCATGCCGAAACCTATCGTGAAGTACGCGGGCAGGCCGTTAGCTACACAACAGGCGTTCCAGCTATGATCGGAGCCATGCTGATTCTGACGGGTGTCTGGCTGAAACCCGGTGTCTGGAACTGCGAAGAACTAGATCCGGATCCGTTCATCGAGCAGATGAATAAACAAGGGCTACCCGTCAATGACCGGGTAGATGTGCCTTTGCCACACGAATACTAGGCAGAGCAAAAGTCCTAGCCTAATTACTTGTGATTAAAGTCGTGCTGTGGTTATTTTGAGTGACATCAGAAACCTGGCACGGCTTTCTGCTTTTATTAACACCCGAAATCACTATTCTTCTGCTACGAATGAAACGTATCCTTGTCTGTTTTCTGATAGCGATAAGCGGAGCCGCATTAGCCCAAACCGCCAATGATCCCACCATCGATTTGCGGCTCAACAACCTGAACAATCCATCGACCGGACCGCTCATTTTTAAGATTGATTCACGTTATGAAGGGCAGCATGGATCACCTTATTTGCTGCCCGACTGGTCAAAAGGTCAGGTTAGTTTACGCGATGGCCGACAGTATAAGGATGTATTGCTTAAGTTCGATGCCTACCGACAGTCCCTGATACTGCTTCGTCCTAAATCAGGTAACGATTCAATCATTCTTGATCGGCAAACAGTGGCCCGTTTTCTGCTCACAAGTCCCGATGGGCAACCCTACTTATTCAGTCGTTATCCAATGGCAAAAACGAGCGATGACGAGGTGAAAGATGGCTATTTTCTGATCTTGTATGAAGGAAAATCGGCCCTACTCAAGCGAGTAGCAAAGACCTTCAAATCGGCTGATTATAAGGGTGGTTACTCAGCCAATGTCCGCTACGACTCGTTCAACGACGCCATCTCTTATTATCTGTTAAAGCCCGATCAGATGCTCACAAAAATAAAGCTCTCGAAGAAAGCCATGCTGGAAGCCCTCAGCGATAAAGGAGAGGCATTAAAGACATTTGTGGATCAACAGAAACTCCTCTTCAAAACGGAAGACGACGCGATAACCCTAGTCAAGCAATATGACAGTTTGTAAGTAATTGGCCAGTGGTCTTCGGAGGGTGTTGGCCACTCTCACTTAGGCTTCATATGGAATTTTTGCCTGGTTGACATCCATGCGGTATAAACCAAACCCGCATACTGTCATGCTTCAATCCGATACTCCTGCACTCACCCTTGACGAGATCATTTTTCAGACTCGCAACCGGGCTTATGGCGCTTTCGATTTGCGCTTACATTACCGATCCGCACTCACCCGCGCCCTGGGATTTGGCATCGGTCTGTTTCTATTAGGGTTATCTGCTCCTACTTTATATAACCAGTTTTGGCCACACAATTTACTGGTAGACAAGCCAGTTATGACAGAAGTAACGCTAACGAAACTCGCTGAACCACCCGTTGAGCAACCGCTAAAAATCCCCCCTCTCGAACAGGCTCCGGCGGTCAAAACCGTTCGCAACCTGCCGCCTGTTGTGATGCCTGAAGAAGAGGTCATTGTGGAAACTCTCCCCCCTACCACGGAGCAATTTCAGGATGCAACCTCAGGCACTCAAACTGCGGAAGGAACTGGCGATGTGGACATCATTGCCGCACCTGAAGTCACTGCGCCAACTGTTGTAGAGAAAGCAATCGAAGCAGAACCTAAACCTGATGAGTTATTTATCAGCGTCGAACAAAATCCCGAATATCCCGGTGGACTTGAGGCTATGCGGAAATTCTTGTCTAAAAATTTAAGTTATCCTCGTCCGGCGGCTTCGGCTGGGGTTTCGGGCCGGGTTTATGTGAGTTTTGTTGTCAATTCGGATGGTAGCCTGACCGATGTGCAAGTACTAAAGGGCATTGGATTTGGGTGCGATGAAGAAGCAACCCGCGTCATTCAGAAAATGCCCCACTGGAAACCGGGCAAACAATCGGGCAGAGCGGTTCGGGTAAAATTCAACCTACCGATCAGCTTCACGCTGGAATAAGCATACAGGATTGTTTGTCGCGGGAAGTTCCCGCGACAAACAATCCTGTATGCTTTATTACTTTAACTACTACGCCGGGAATATGGTATTGAGGTCAAACGCTCCAAAACGCATGGGCTTCATATTCACCTGCATAGCTTTATTTTACAGCATCCCGGCTATAGTGTTGAGCAGGTGCGTCTGGTGGTCAATCGGCTTTGGCGCAAGCAAACCGGCAATGCGTCGACCTATTCGGCATTCACTACGAAACACTCTACACCTGAAAACGCGATGAGCAAAACAACATCGTTCTCGACGGAAAGGCTTTCCCGTAAAAGACTACATCAAACCCGGCCAATCCGATCTGAACCAGTATTTATCTGGCGTATTGGAGTGCATCAAATACCACTTTAAGCCCGATTGCATCCAGATCACCGACGGCAAGTATGGCCTGGAACTGATTAATGAGATCCTGTGCAATACCAAAAACCTGCGCAAGTACAGCCGCTTTGGGGCCTTCTACGGGCAAAGCCTGTTGAATTTCAACGCCTTACAGCCCGACGAAATGCCCACCGGCTTCATGGAGGTTGATGAGGAATGGCAAGAGCCTGGAAGGATGAGTACGACAGCCAGACCAGCGTGGACGGCGTCGAAGAAAACATTATCAACCCCTTTAGGGGCCGACCGGCTACCCGCCGGGAGTTTGATATTGCCATCGGCAGACCCACCGATTTGCAGTACCGGCCCAAAGATTCCCCCACTCCCAACGAAGGCTTTCTCTATAAACGCGATTCGAGGCTGTTCCGAATCGCGCCCAAACTCACCCTCAAACAGGTGATCAAGTTTGAGGGTGAGTTTGGGCAATTACACTCCATGCGATTTTAGCGCCCTACTTGAGTGATGACAGGGCGATGGCTTGGCAGCATCTGGACTGGTTTCAATCGGATCACCGTTGCGACAGACAGCTTCACGGCTTGTCCTACCTTGCTGCTTTTGGACCGTGGCTATCCCTCCATTGACTTGATCGCTCAATTACAGCAACTAAAGATTAACTTTTTGCTGCGCATTAGTGCACAAAATTCGTTGCAAGAAGTGAGAGATTTTGCCGCTACAGGGCAACGCAAGGCTACAATTACCTTAGATGTGACCACCGCTAAACGGAAGAAAAACCAACGCCTACAAGCAGCTCCGGCGTCCCGGTACTCTTCGACAACTAAACCAAGCACCTCTGGTTGTCAATTTGATCTGCCTCGATTTAGCTGAGGGCCACAAAGCGTATTTGATTACCAACTTATCTGCCAATCGGTACGGTATGGCTTTCTTCACGGAGGCTTACCGCAAACGCTGGGGCATAGTTCGGAGCGCCGAAGCGAACCCAGTATGCTTTTGATAAGACGCAGTTGGAAATGGAAAATTTTTCCAGTAAAAAAGTGGTAGGTGTGCGTCAGGACTTCGATGCCTGTATCTTATGCGGCAATATCAGTGGGTTACTGAGTTTAGATGCTCAAAAGCAAGTAGTGCAGCAGGAAGATAAGCCAATCAAAGCGTTCTATCGGATCAATCGATCTGTTTCTTAAGGGCTGCTCAAGGATGAGCCGCTCGGCGACCGTCCGCGGCTGCGGTCCGATTGTTACTATGCTCTTTGGCTGCAACTCTCTGGAATCCAGTTATGACTGGTTAGTGGCACAACTCAGTCGACATAAATGCTTATCGAAACCGAATTGCTCCTTTAGCCGCCAACGAAGCAGGCCTAGAAAACCTCAAATTAATCGAAGAAGAGCTACCCGATGATTAAGTTGACAGCATTGTACGATCCGCCGTGGCGGTTAAGCCCTTCTCGTCGACAGATCTCGGCCACTGACTGCTCGCCTTGCAGCCCTTCCAGCACAATGCGAATCTTTTCTTCAGCCGTGTATTGGCGTCGGGTCTGTCCCGCGCCGGCGTCTGGCTGAATGTCTCTGATGATGGATAGAGCTGGTTTGCACTCGGAGGTAGATAAAGTTGGCTGAGCCGTTTTGGAGCGGCTAGAAGAGGACTTTTTGGCTGAATTGGACCTTACTAAGGTGATTTGAGTGAAACAATTTAACAAATTGTCGCTTCCCATTCCCACCCTATTTGTCCACTTTTATTTGACGATATACACTTTTACGTTTCGTTAACATTCTTTTACAGGGCATTAACAGACGACAGGATAGAAACTTTTAGCTTTGCGGCCCACCGCTGTGGCGGCCACCGCTGTGGTTGAAATCCTTGAAAATAAAAAGAATGCCTTAAACGGATCTGATTTATCAGGACATAGATTCACTTTAATTAAACCTACAAAAAATATGAAAAAAATCATTTATGCCCTAATCTTACCGCTGGTTGTGGTAAGCGGACTAGTATTTGCTAATCGTGAAATTAAAAATGAAGCTTCTAAAAAGTCAGCCTCAAAGCCACTCTCTGCTGCTGAAAGGAAAGCTGCATTGAAAAAATGGGAGGCTACCCCTGATGGTATAAAGTACAAAAAATGGGAAGCGTCTCCCGAAGGTAAAAAAGTGTATGCCGGTGAAGCTAAAATAAGGAAGCATATAAGTGCTTTTACCAATATGGAGGCTGTTGTAACCTCTCTTTCTCTTCCGCCAGGCTCACGATTAGGTTTCGGAGTGATGGTCAGGATTAATGGTGACGATTATATTCTTAGTTTTGGGCCGGAAAAGTCTGACAAGAATTTTTTGAACTTTACCAATGAATTTCAGCAATTGCATAGCCTGAAAGTTAACGACAAAATAAGTATAAGAAGCCATTGGGTATCGCACGCCCCCAAGTATTCATATCCAATAGTATCGGGCGACTATGTAGAACGAGATAGTCAACTAATTTATAAACGTGCCCCTCGCAAAGGCGGTTGCTAAGTAAATTATAAAATACATTTATGCTTTATTCTTAACCGTTGTTTTTTTACCTCCTGTGGACAAAACCAAACAGGAGATAAAAAAAATATTATCAAGTCCGAAACCAAAGACGTATCCACTTCCAGATGGATTGACACCAAATATGAGGATACTGATTCTATCGGTAAGAGCCTGATCATACAAAACAGCTTCCCAAAAGGTGGAACAAAATACACTGACCCTGAGGGTGAGGTATATATTATGCTGTATTTTTCACTCGAATAATCAATGAAACAGATAACCCTTTTGAATTGACGATTGATTTTTCTGGAGATTCATATGAGCTTCAACCCAATCGCTTCAGTAGGTTATTCATATTTACAAACTCCGTAAAGGGTAGGCAATCTAAACCACCGTATTTGTTAGCAATTGCCTTTGCCCGTGGATGATAAGGAATGAAAGCCGGTTGCTGGATAACCTGCAGATATTCAAGGCCAGATTCATCAGTTAATATCGATTGGTCACAACTATTACATCCGTCAATGTAATGTAACCCCGTATAGCGAAGGAATAGAAAGCAGTCGACAGCTCGTCGTTGAGCGTCAGTTAATTCAACCGTTTCAAGGAGTTGTATTTCTTGTGCTGTTAAAGGAACAGGCGTTGTTGGTTCGGCGGGGGATACATGAAAAAAAATACCAGGAGCCTGTTTTATGACCTCATTTGATAAAGCGAACTTAAGTACTTATTTGAAATGGGCAATGGCAAGATTTATCGTGCTTTGCTTCAACGGCTTCTGAGTAGTGCGAGTCCTTAAATACTGTTCGAATCGCAGGAACCAGGTTCCGTTTATGCTTTCAGGATTGAGCGTAACATTTTTGTTGCTACGAATGTAGTCTTCCAGATAGGCCCGATTTGTTCTGTATTGGGTAAATGTCCCCTCCGTTAATGGTTTACCTTTTTTGCCCTTTCCATACTTTCGCTGGTGTACTTCAAAATCGGTCAATAAGGTCAAGAGTGAACCTGGTCCGCTTTGTTGTTTGAGCCATTCAGCCCGGACGGATTCAGAGTTAACCTCTTTTTTTGCCGCCTGAAGTTCCTGTTTTATCGAAATCAGATTTGTTTGGATGGCGCCTAATTCATCATTTAGAATTAGGCTATGTTACCTATAACCTTCTGTACTTTGGGGTTCCAGTTCTCACTTTTTACTGAGATTCCGGTTGAAAAGGGTTGGGAGCGAATTCTGTTGATTGTAATGGTGCCATAGAGTATGCCAAGTTTGGTATTGGCTTGGCCCTGCTGCTTACGAAACCAGAAGCGAACTTTCATTTTGACAAACATGAGTCGCGTGGGTTATGTGAACCCATGCGACTATTAATGCGCACTAAGTAATATGCTTTAGAAAACAGTAAGCAGAATTAACTACTTCTATTTTAGTTTTATAAAGACCAAATGTGCCATAGCTGTACTATGAGGGCGTTTTAGACAGCTTATGGAGGTCAATTAGTAGTTAATACTTAATCATAAATTCGCTGAGGTTAATATCACCTTCGATATCCAGCTTTTTACGCAGTCGGTATCGCTTCAATTCAACACTTCGATGGGTTATATTCAGCAACTGGGCAATCTCTTTGGTTGATAGGTTCATTCGAAGATAAGCCGCTAGTTTCAGGTCGCCCTGGCTGAGGTCGGGGTAATTTTCGATCAGATGTTTTAAAAACTGTTCGTGCACTTTATTAAAGTTTGCTTCAAATAGTTTCCAATCCTGATCTGTAGAAATATTAGCATCGATCAGGGTATTGATACGCTGGAAATCTTCACCAGAAAGCTTATTGCCAGATCGGGCTTTTACCCGATCCAGTTCATCTTTTAATTTCACCAGTAGTTCGTTCTTCTGGATAAGCGACATAGTCGAATTAGCCAGTTCTTCCGACTTTTGAATCAGCCCCTGTTCCAATTGCTCTTTCTGGAGTAAAATAATTTCCCGCTGGCTTTGTTCTTCCTGATGACGCAATTTCTCTTCAAGCTTTTCACGAATCCGGTTTTGCTGAACGGCAACGCGCCGAAGATGAAGTTGGTAGAATAGCTTCACTAATGCACCCATCAAAAACAGATACACAATCTTACTCCAGGCAGTCCAATACCACGGAGGGCGGATCTCAAAAGCTAATGTGCTTTCTTCAGCATTAAGATTTGATTTTAGATGCAACCTATACTGTCCCGGCGGAAGATTACTAAACTCCTTCTGATGGATACTCATAAAGGGTGACCAGGTTTCGGCATTGTTTTCAAGCCAGTAACTGTATTTCGCAGGGCGGGTATAATATGGTGTAGAAAATGCAATTACCAGGTTGGCCTGACGATGCGAAAACGAAAGCAATGGCGCTGGCCCCTGGAATGTGTAATTCGAAGCCGGGCCATCGACAACCGACACAGACCGGATCACTGGCCGCCGAACGGCCCCACCAACCAGCTGAGGTAATTCTTTTCGGGGCAATAAAGCAAATCCATTTTCGCGGCAAACGGCAATATAGTTTGTGTCGAGTGGCACAATGTTTTCGTACTCTTCTACCCACTCATTCGTTTTAACCTGAATATCACCGACAGGGCTTGTCCCCTGACGCATCCAGCTTAATGTACCATCCTGGCGCAGTAAAAATAACTCCGCACCTGACACCGGAAATAGCTTACGGGCCGTTGCTCCAAGCCAGGGATAAACGGACTGAGCCGAAATAAACCGATCGGAGGAGGCATCGTAGGCAAGCAAACCTTTTTCCGAAGTCACCACAATGCGTTGCTGGATACGGCACAGATTAACGGCTGGCCCATGAAAATCGGCATCAGAATATTCCTTACTCGCTTCAATACGTCGCAAATCAGCTGACAAACGAAGCCGTTGTAAACCCTGATTCGGTGCTTTATTAACCCATATCGTACCGTCTGCGTCTTCCTCCAGTTGCCGAACCGGTGCTGAAAACCCGTCGATCGTATGCGAAAAGGCCCACCGCCCCTGGCTGTTTTTCTGGTAAATACACAGTTTCGTATAGGTTCCCTGAATAAGCAGCTCAGGATGACGATTCAGGCGATGCAATACCCATCCTCCGGTAATACTGTTCAGCAGTTGAGCCTGTGAACCCTGAATTTTAAACGTACCTTTATTATGGCCACAGAGCAACTCGCCATCGATCACAGCAAGATCCCAAACCTGACCCTGTGTTCCGGAAATTAAGCGAAAGGGTTCATCATTTCGAACGAGCGGCTTATAATAAACACCCTGATTTGTGCCTAAATACAGGTTGTTAGCATATTGCGCCATGTCATAGGGTGTACCCAACTCCCCTTCATTATCGCTAAAGTAGCGAATTGGGGAGTTGAGGTTAATGAGATCAATACCTTTATCCAACCCTACCCAAAGATTACCTTCTGCATCCTGACACATTGCCAGAACGGTACTATTCTGCAAGCCATTCTTCTGGCTGAAGTGGTAGCGAATCTGCCCGGCAGCATTGGTCAGTAAAACCCCGTTCAACAATGTACCAAAAGCATATAAATCTGGCCCAACGACCAGCCCTCTATTGAGCCGGTTCTGTTGAATAAATGCGTTAAGCTGCTCATTGAAGGGGCGAAACAGATTACCATCATAGCGGTAAATAGACCGTTCTGTGCCTATCAGGAGTTCATTGTCGCCCAGGGGCAGAATGGTATTGATGGTTTCGCGTCCCAGAAATTCACTTCCCTTTATCAGCGTATAACGGTCGCCGTTTAACGCATAAAGCCCTTTGTCGAGCACTTCGAGTAATAGCTTATCGCGAGCCTGATGCACAAACAGAATATTGCCGGGTGGCTGGAGGAGTTGGACCTGCCCTTTTTGATAGCGGTAAATAAAGGCAAATGACTGAAACAGGATTCCCTGGGAAGTGACCAGAATATTCCAGATTTCTTCATTCCGAAAGGATTTCTCTTTAACCCGGTCGGCCAGCGAGTGATAGACCAGTTCGCCTGATGGCCCCGGCGACCAGTAACCAAATTCACCAAGCGCCCCCGTATAGACCCTTCCCTGTTCATCAATAGCAACCGAGCGTACTTTTTGCTTTCCAGGCAACTCATAGGTTCGCCAGCTACTCCCATCAAACTCAAGTAGCCCTTTCGAATTTGCGAAATACAAGAACCGAGTCTGACGATGCTGGGCGACACCCCAATTCTGGTGATAGGCATTATAGGTTTGCCGGGTATAGTGGATCAACTCCGGACGACAAAACGCATAAGGAGATTGAGCAATACTAGTCTGACAAACTCCGCATAACAGTAAAATCCAGACAAAGACTATCAAGTAAAAGTATATTATACGGTCTCCTCTCGACTTTCTCATAAAAATCAGCTCCATAGAGCCTTGATGTGATAAAAACCAGCCTAAATAAGCTAAAAAACAAGATATGATGTGGTAATGATGTACTCCATTTTTAGGTGGCAAGTTATCATGGCCCTACTTTTGTACAAAAAAATATAAGAAAATTATTGCTAATTCTTGACGTAACTGGTAACCGTACTATCTAACGAAGACGACCGTCAACTTTTTTTCAGCAATGGTTTTAATCGATTTATGTATGAGAAACATTCTTCTTAACCGGAACGCAAGATGGCTGGTGCCATTATTAGTTGCCCCTCTTCTTATTCTGCTTGCAAATAGTTCCATAGCCGGGCAGACCGATACCCGCGTAACAGGTAAAGTCACCGACAAAGCTACCAACACAGGCCTGCCCGGTGTTACTGTTCAGGTGAAAGGCACGAATACCGGCACAGTAACTGACGCAACAGGTACCTATAGCATACAGGTTACCGAGAATGCAACTCTCGTTTTTTCGAGCATTGGTTTCGTTAAATCTGAAGTATCTGTTGGCGGTAGAGCAGAGATTAATGTTACGCTCGAGGAGGATACCAAGGCACTCGATGAGGTTGTTGTAGTCGGTTATGGAACCCAGCGAAAGTCTGACGTTACCGGTGCAACCGTTACCATTAAGGGCGACGAACTGGTTAAACAACCCGTATTGACCGCTACGCAGGCTCTTCAGGGAAAAGCCGCCGGTGTACAAATTATTAGCAGTGGTCAGCCGGGCAGTTCTCCGGTTGTTCGTATTCGTGGAACCGGCAGCGCCATTGGCGGCACAGCGGCTCTCTTTGTAGTTGATGGTGTCCTAACCGATGATATTACCAATATCAATACAGCTGACATTGTAAACGTAGACGTTCTGAAAGATGCTTCGGCAACGGCTATTTACGGCTCCCGTGGAGCAAACGGAGTCATTATTATCACAACCAAGCGCGGCACGGCCGGAAAAATGACCGTGAATTATTCGGGAAACGCAGGCTTTCGGATGCCTTCATACCTGGTGCCGATGGCCAATGCCGCCGAATATGCTAATTATGCCAGTGTGGCCAGCGGAAATCTTGTCAGCCCAGGCAGCACCTCTACCGATTGGTATAAACAGATTCTGCGTAATGGTTTCCAGCAGAATCATGGCCTTTCGATCAATGGAGGCACCGACAAATCCACCTATTTTGTCAGCGCAGGTTATTATACCGATCAGGGGCTGGTTATCGATAATGTATACAAGCGATTCTCGATTCGGGCGAACAACGATTTTACGTTCAATAAGCACGTTAAAGCAGGGCTATCAGCCTCCTACGCCAACGGCGACAACCAGATTGCCAACCTGAGTTCGGCCTATAACAATGCTTATCGGGCGGCCCCAATCATCCAGTCGAAGGAAAATGGCAAATATGGTAACACCTCCGTTTATCAGAATGTAGGCAATCCACTGCTGGATATTGAAAAGAACAACAACCATGCGCAGGATAACCGTCTTCTTGGATCGGCCTACCTCGAAATCAAGCCCATTGAGTGGTTAACTTTCCGGAGTAATCTGGGTGGCGACTGGGTTAATCTTAACAGCCGGGAGTATAACTACCAGTTCAATAATGATACGACAACATTCATTAACCCTGGCGGAAACCAACGAAATCCGAACAGTAATCTTAAGTTTATCAATACCCGAACTTTTCACTGGACCTGGGATAACCTGGTAACATTCAATAAAAAGTTTGATAAACATGCCCTGACAGTTCTGGTGGGTACAACCGCCGAAAAATACACCCTGACCAGCTTTACGGCTTATCGGAAAGATGTACCGGCCGCACAAAACCTGTGGTACATCAATACGGGCGATGCCAACACCTCAACCAACGATGGTGCCGGTGATCAATACAACCGGAATTCCTATATCGGTCGACTGAATTACAGCTTCAACGACAAATACCTGTTCACGGCTACGATTCGGGCCGATGGCTCGTCGCGTTTTCCGGCTCAGAACCGATGGGGTTATTTCCCCTCAGTGGGTGCTGGCTGGATGATCAGCAATGAGGACTTTATGGCTAACCAGCACATTTTCGACATGCTCAAACTACGAGCTAGCTGGGGAAAAGTCGGGAACGACCGGATTCCGACCGATGCGTATACAGTTACCGTTACTCCTAACCTGGCGTATCCGTTTGGTGGAGGTATTGCTACACCCGGTAGCGCCATTACCCAGATTAAAGATCCCAACGTGAAGTGGGAAACAACTGAAGAAGCGGATCTGGGTATTGAATTTACGGCACTAAGTGGTAGGCTGACCGGTGAACTGAACTATTATAACAAAAAATCCCGCGATCTGCTGATCAACGTTAAAGTGCCTTCCGTAACGGGCGATGCCGATGGTGTTGTCCTGACAAATGCAGCGTCTATTCAGAATCAGGGCGTCGAATTAACGTTGAACTGGCGCGGAAAAATAACAAACGATTTATCCTATCGCATTGGGGGAAATGCTACACTGAACCAGAATAAGGTCATCGGTCTAAATGGTGGTCAACCCATTCTCGATGGGGCTATTGGGGGGAATCAGCAGTATACGACCCGAACCGATAACGGACAGCCCGTAGGTAGTTTCTATGTACTTCAGGTACTGGGTGTTTTCCAGAATGACGCCGATATCGGTAATTACAAGAACGCTACGGGTCAGGTTATTCAGCCTTCAGCCAATCCCGGCGATTTTAAATACCAAGACACGAACGGCGATGGCAAGATTGACGATAATGATCGTGTGTTTGCAGGCTCCTACCAACCGAAAGCCTACTTCGGGCTCAATTTGGGGCTAACCTACAAAGGGTTTGACCTGAGCGCCGATTTTTACGGCAACGTTGGCAACCAGATTTATAATGGGAAACGGGCCTTCCGCCAGAGTGCGCTGGACAACGTCGAGCGGTCGATGGCCTACAACCGCTGGACACCATCGAGCGGAACCCAAACAAACCCGGCGGCAAACAGTGGCAACCTCCCTGCCTCTACCTACTTCATCGAATCCGGCAATTTTGCCCGGATCAATAACCTGACGCTGGGTTATCAATTGCCCGGCACGCTGCTGCAAAAAGTGGGCATCACCACCGCACGGGTGTTTGTAACTGGCCAGAACCTGTTTACGATAAAAAAATACAGCGGTTTTACGGCCGAATTGCCGGGTTTCAACACAACCAGTAATGCAGGTATCGTAACAACCGGAAGCCCCACCACACAGGGCATCGAGTTGAACGCCTATCCAACTGCCAGTACGGTTGCCTTTGGGCTAAACGTAGGCTTTTAATCGAACTCAACCGACATAACCATGAAATCATATAAATTCATTCTTCTCAGCACGAGCTTCGGCATTGCTTTACTGGCTGTTTCCTGCCAGAAAAGCTTTCTGGATGTGCCTGTTCAAGGGCAGGCTACAACCGCTACCGATCCTAATCTGGCCGTAAATCTGGTAACTGGCGTCTACAATAGCCTGTACAATAGCGAAGCTTTCGGTGGGGCCGGTGGCGATGTGCATGGCATCAGCTTTATTGCCGCAACAAACATCATTTCCGATGACGCCGATAAAGGGAGCACAGCAACCGATCAGCCGCCTTTAGTCGATATCGATAACTTCACCACGACACCGACCAACAATTTTGTAGCCGCTTTATGGAATGGTTATTATAGTGGCATTTCCAGAGCAAATCAGGCATTGGCAGCTTTAGCAACGTCTTCGATCGATGCTAAAACCAAGAATCAACTGATTGGTGAAGTCCGGTTTATCCGGGGTTATTACTACTTCAATCTGGTTCGCTTCTTTGGTAAAGTTCCTAAAGTTGTTCGTGTCCCCAAAGATGCGCAGGATGCTAATACTGACCCGGCTTTTCAGACACGGGCTCCTGTCGATACTATTTACAACGTTATCACCCAGGATTTGCTAGTTGCGCTTGCCAACTTACCGCTAAAAGCCCAGGCGGGTGTCGGTCACGCCAATAAAGGTGCGGCTCAGGCACTCCTGGCCAAGACGTATCTGTATCGCAAAAACTGGCATCAGGTCCAGGCGCTAACGCAGGAAGTGATCAACTCCGGTCAGTATGCACTGGTACCCGACTACACCACGATCTGGCGCTACGTAGGTAATAACAACGCTGAATCCATCTTCGAAACACAGAGCGGTACGTTCAATAATGGCGATATAGCCGTTGGCGGTTATTGCACCTGGCAGGGGCCACGGGTAGGCGGTAAGGGCGGCTGGACTGATCTGGGTTTTGGCTTTGACACGCCCTCTCAGGATTTAGTGAACGCCTACGAAGCGGGCGACAAGCGAAAAGCCTCAACGATTATTACGGTAGACAACAGCGGTAAACACGTTGGAACGGTGCTCTATGATGGTTTCCGGATACCTAGCTCCGATTCGGTACAGAACCTCTTCTACAACTACAAAGCATACGCCAGCGAGAATAAAAATGTGGAGCCCTACCTGGGCAACCGCGATAAGAAGCAGAAAAACCTTCGGCTCCTTCGCTATGCCGATGTGCTGTTGATGAATGCCGAAGCAGCCAATGAACTGGGCCAAACGGCGGCTGCGGTTACCTATCTCAACATGATCCGTACCCGTGCCGGTTTACCGGCTACGAAAGCTGCTTCGCAGGCCGATGTGCGCACGGCGATCTGGAAAGAACGCCGAATTGAGCTGGCGATGGAACACGATCGTTTTTTTGACCTTGTGCGAACGGGCCGTGCCGCCCAGGTTATGCAGGCTGCTGGCAAAAACTTCGTAGCTGGGAAAAACGAATTACTTCCCATACCGAGTCTCCAAATCCAGCTGAGCGGTGGCCAGTTAGACCAAAATCCGGGGTATTGATTTTATATCCTAACCCTATATTCTAGACCTATAAGATTTTTTAAAACCTTATAGGTCTGACAGTCAAATAATTACCAAGTTAATGCCAATTCAAATTACAAAACGAAACGATCATGAAAACAAGACAAATCACAGCGTGGGTAGTGGCGAGTGTAGTAATGAGCACTGTGTTTACTTCCTGTAAAAAAGAAGATACGCCATCGTTGCCACCCATTGGTGGTTATAATAGTTCGGATGACATTGCAACTACAAATCTCCTGGCTCACTGGACATTTGAAGGAACCCAGAATGAATTGATCTCCAGCACTGCCCCTGCTAACACCTATGGCACAGTGAATTATGTTGCGGGGGCCTCGGGTTCGGGCCAGGCGCTTAATCTCACTTCGGGAACAGTGGTATATCCTCCAATTGCCAAGATTAATACGGCTAACGCATTAGGCAGTTACACACTAAGTATGTGGGTAAATGTGAAAAACAATAAACAGTTCTTCACGTCATTCTTTGGGCTATTTCCGACAGCAGTTGGTGAAGCTTTCGGCAATTTAAGTGGTGGTGCAGAAACGGGTCAATTCGCCCCAAGCACTACTGCCGATACGTTGGTTCTGAAGGCAAACTACAAATCGTTAATGCCGGATGGAAGCTTTAATGGCCAGGATAACAGACCTGATCCAAAAGGCAAACCCCCAGTAGGTGTATTCAAAGGAGCAGGCGTATGGAGCCACTTTGTCATACGATTTGATCCAACTACCCATAAACTTCAGGTATTCGGCAACGGACAATCGATTGGCGCTTACGATGATCGAGGAGTAAATACAGTCGCTCTCAATATGATGGTGCCCTGTCAGGCCGTAATTGGCAGCCTGGCAAGTTCCGAAATAGGGTTTGCCAAAGCAGGTCCTCTGCCATCCTATACAGCCAAGGGTACTTTTGCAATTGACAACATCAGAATGTATAACAAGCCCCTGAGCGATGGCGATATTACATCGCTGTATCAACTGGAGCAAGCTGGCCGCTGATAGCCGTACCCGCTAAAACCGAGGGCTGTTTCGTGAGAGAAACAGCCCTTCTTTATCCTTCTCCGTTATGAAATCAATGAAACTCTGGTTGGCCTTACTGGTTTTGTCGGCAGTATGTTCCTGCAAAAAACAACAGGATGTTACGCCCAGCGGCCCTTTCTACTACAAAACGGTGTTGGTCAATGGGCAAACGTCGGCAAATCTGCGCTACACGGCGGTTAATGCAACACCCGTTGTTACGCTGTCATTTTCGGCACCCATTAAGCGGGAGTCCGTTGCGGCTTCGCTCAAACTGACTGAACAGGCTACGGCCAAACCGGTTTCGTTAACGTACTCCTTTTCGGGAAATGATACCCTGCTGACCGTTACGACACAAAGTCCGCTGCGCTCCTTAACGAACTATACGCTAACCGTCACACCCACGCTCACCTCTACCCAGAATGCTACTCTGATTTCTGAAGTATCGGTTGGCTTAACTACAGCCCTCGATAGTACTGACAAGTTGCCCCGAATCAGCGATTCGCTGCTACTAGATCTGGTTCAGAAACAGACATTCAACTATTTCTGGGATTTTGGACATCCGGTTTCGGGTTTGGCCCGCGAACGAAATTCGTCGGGCGATGTGGTTACGTCGGGCGGTTCGGGATTTGGGATTATGGCCATCCTTGTGGGCATCAACCGAAATTTCATTACCCGGCAGGAGGGTCTGGCCCGTCTGACTAAAATCACCAACTTCCTCACCAACAACGCGAAACGCTATCATGGCGCGTTTCCGCACTGGCTTAATGGCGCTACGGGTGCTACGGTTCCATTCAGTCAGAAAGACGATGGAGCCGATCTGGTCGAAACGTCGTATCTGATGCAGGGACTATTGACGGCCCGGCAGTATTTCAGCAGCACAACCGATGCCAGCGAAATTACGCTTCGGAAAACCATCAACACCTTATGGGATGGCGTTGAGTGGGACTGGTTTACCAAAAGTGGTGCGGAAACAAATCTGTACTGGCATTGGTCACCCAATTATAACTGGGACATGAATCTGCCCATTCGCGGCTGGAACGAAGCATTGATTACCTACGCATTAGCCGCATCTTCCAACACACACCCAATCGCGAAAACGGTTTACGATAACAGCTGGGCACAGAACGGAAAAATGGCCAATGGCAACAGCTATTACGGCATTAAGCTTCCACTCGGACCTGCCTACGGTGGACCGCTTTTCTTTTCGCAGTATTCCTTTCTGGGCATTAATCCGCATGATCTGAAAGACGCTTATGCCGACTATTGGCAACAGAATACGGCCCATTCACTCATCAATTATACGTACTGCAAAACCAATCCTAAACAATTCTATGGCTACAGTGCCAATTGCTGGGGGCTAACTGCCAGCGACGAACAGAATGGCTATTCGGCTCATGAGCCAAACAACGACAATGGCACTATTTCGCCAACGGCCGCTTTATCGGCCATGCCTTTCACACCCACTGAATCGATGCAGGCCCTCCGGTTTTTCTATTACAAACTTGGCGACAAAACCTGGAAAGACTACGGGTTTATCGATGCATTCAACCTGACCAATATCTGGTTTGCCGATTCATTCCTGGCCATCGATCAGGGACCAATTATTGTCATGATTGAAAACCAGCGGTCGCAGCTACTCTGGAAACTATTTATGAGTTGCCCGGAAGTCAAAAAAGGCATGAAAAATCTGGGCTTCCAAAGCCCTAATCTGAATTGAATTTCTCTGCCATGCTGCCGATAACAGTAATTTGAAGCACTAATCTGAAAATGCTTCCATATCGTTGGGATGGCAAAAAATTCGTAGAAACTCTGTATTCAGCAAAAACTACGATGAAGACACTACTCTTTCTCTTCCTTACCTTAAGCATTGCCTACGCCCAGACGAAAACGCCGGTTTATCGATTCACGTCGGCCGACAATCGGTTTCTGGATAGTCTGGAATACGACACGTTCCGCTATTTCTGGGAAACCGCCAACCCCGCCAATGGATTGATCCCCGACCGGGCACCAACGCCATCTTTCAGTAGTATTGCTGCGGTAGGTTTCGGGTTAACATCCTATCTGGTCGGCGTTGAGCGGGGCTATATCACACGAACACAGGCTGCCGACCGGACACTAAAAACGCTCCGTTTTTTTGCCAATGCACCGCAATCGGAGAAAGCAACCGGTGTGTCGGGTTACAAAGGCTTTTTCTATCATTTCCTGGATATGAAAACCGGGGAGCGCTTTAAGCAGGTTGAACTGTCTACGATTGATACGGCCTTACTACTGGGTGGTATTCTAAGCGCCCAGACTTATTTTAACAAGAATACGCCGGTTGAGGCCGAAATCCGGCAACTGGCCGACCAAATTTACGGTCGTGTCGACTGGACGTGGTTTCAGCATCATAAGCCATTTGTATCGATGGGATGGCATCCCGAAAAAGGATTTATCTCTGCCGACTGGAAAGGCTATAATGAAGGTATGCTGCTCTATATTCTGGCACTTGGTTCGCCCACCCATGCTGTTGGCCCAGATACGTGGGCGGCCTGGACGAAAAGCTATGAGTGGGCTGCCCCGAACTGGGCAACGTTTCAGAGCCAGGCACACGTGAATTTCGATCCATTATTCGGGCATCAATATTCGCATGTCTGGGTCGATTTTCGGGGCATTCAGGATAGCTATATGAAGAGTAAAGGCATCGACTATACCGAAAATTCGCGACGGGCAACCTACGCGAATCGGGCCTATTGCCTCTCAAACCCGGCCAAATGGCAAGACTACGGACCAACTATCTGGGGTTTGACTGCCTGCGACGGGCCGAAAGATACGACCGTTGCCAATCGTCACTTTTTCTCCTATCGCGCCCGCGGAGCGGCCAGCCAGCAGGTTATCGACGACGGTACCATTGCGCCCACAGCAGCGGGTGGTTCGCTGGCCTTTGCGCCTGAGATTTGTTTACCGGCTCTGAAAACGATGAAAGCCAGCTATGGCGGTAAACCATACGGTAAATACGGCTTTCGGGACGCCTTCAACCCCACCTATCGTTACCCATCTGCTTTCGCGAATGGGTCAACAAAAAACGGTTGGTTCGATATCGACTATCTGGGTATCGATCAGGGCCCCATTTTATTAATGGCCGAAAATGCCCGGACTAATTTTGTCTGGAATTTAATGAAACGAAATCCGCACATACGCCGAGGATTGCAGCGTGCCGGTTTCACAGGTGGGTGGCTGAAATAGCTTGCCTATTGACAAGTGAACGATACAGGCTTAGACCCCAACTGCGTTTTCGGATTGTCTTAGTTTGCTTTTCCGGAAGCCGTATGAGAAATAGATAGCCAACCCAATGATGAGCCAAATACCAAAAATCTGCCAGTTGCTTGCTCCCAGTTCGGTCATCAGGTACAGGTTCGTTAAAATGCCCACCACCGGAAGCAATGAGAAATTATGCCGAAAGCCCTGAACGGCCAGCAACGCCCAAACGCCCCAAAACACGAATAGCAAGGGTTTGCTTTCCATTGTTTCCAGCAAATTGGAACCGGTTAGCGCATAACCAGCTACCACAAGAAAAACCGGCGCGATAATATACTTACCATTGATGTAGGGAACCTTGAATTTAGACTGCGCCGAAAGTCCTTTGGCGTCTAAAAACAGGATACCCGCACAGACAAGAATAAAGGCAAAAAATGTACCGACGCTCGTCAGATCGACAAAGAATTTGAGATCCATGAACATAGAGGGTAAGGCTACGATTATACCGGTAATAATGGTGGCAAATGAGGGCGTTTTAAACTTGGGGTGAATGGTGGCGAAACGTTTCCAAAGCAGGCCGTCCCGGCTCATGGTCATCCAGATACGGGGCTGACCGAGTTGATAAACTAGTAAAGCACTCGTAATAGCAACAACCGCACTCACCGAAATCACACCCGCAACAAAATCAAGGTTTACCTTTTGAAACACATAGGCCAGAGGATCGCTTACGCCTAGTTCCTTATAATTAACCATTCCGGTTAGCACCAGCGTAATGAGCACGTATAGAACAGTACAAATAGCTAAGCAATAGAGCATGGCTCGGGGTAGATCGCGCTGTGGATTCTTGCACTCTTCGGCCGTTGTCGAAATGGAGTCGAAACCGATAAATGCGAAAAACACAGACGCTACTCCGCTCAACACGCCCGATATGCCATTGGGTGCAAATGGTGACCAGTTTGCCGGTTTTACGTAGAAGGCTCCTACTGAAATAACCAGGGCAATTACGGCCAGTTTTAGTACCACCAGAATATTACTTGCCGTTCGGGATTCTTTGATGCCGATGTAGACCAATGCCGTAATGAGGACTGTAACTGCTCCGGCAGGGAGATTGGCAATCAGTTTCAAACTACCTATTATCGGTGCATTCGCATACGCATCAGCCAGTAGGCGCGTATTTTCGGGTAATGTGCTTAGTGCAGCCCCACTCAGTTTCGTTTGCTGAACGAGATCGAATGCTTTTGAGGCTGAACCGTAGTCTGTAGCGAAATATTTGGGAAATGTGATACCAAATCCGCTCAGCATGGAGGTAAAATACTCCGACCATGAAATGGCGACAACCATATTGCTGACGGCATATTCCAGAATCAACGCCCAGCCAATGATCCAGGCAAAAATCTCTCCGAAAGCAACATAAGCGTAGGTATAAGCGCTACCACTTACCGGAACCGTACTGGCAAACTGTGCATAGCTAAGCGCCGTGAAAACGCAGGCAATGGCCGTAAACACAAATAATAAAGACACCGCAGGGCCACCGTTATAGCTTGCCAGCCCAATCGTGCTGAAAATTCCAGCGCCAATGATGGCTGCGATACCAAACGAGGTCAAATCACGAACACCCAGTGTCTTAACCAATTTGCTTGATTCGCCCTCGGCGGCATCACTCAGAATTTGTTTTACAGTTTTTTTGCGAAAGATGGACATGTATAGGTGGTGGAAAACGGTGTCTATTCACGTTAAACGCTAAAAATAGACATTCTTTCCGGTTCCAGCAAAAGCGAAAAACAGGTCTAAATCACTATTAGTAGGCACAAGCAGTTGATGGCCGTCGTATTCTGGCTAGACTTTCGAAAGACAGTTGATGCTTGTGCTCACTAATTACAATACTAAATGATCCAGTAAGATTACCTGCATCTCCTCCCCCATGCCTATGCGCAAGAAAATGAAAATCCACTACTGGTTTCGGCAAGCACAATCAAATTTGAAAGACACAATCTACGGAACGGTTACGATAGACCAGGAACATGTACAGCCATTTAGTATTGGAGTGAGTAAGGTAAGGCTCTTAATCATGAGCTCCGCGAGGAGGATTGTCGGTTTTGATTAACCGACCCCACATCGACCGCTTTTACAGACGAATTCACGGATATAAAGTATAGATTTTTTGCCCATAATCTTCGGATTATGGGCAAAAAATCTATACTAATTTACTAGCTACTATTATTTTCTTATTCACTCAAAATGATCGTTAAATTCAAAAAATTCAAGAGTTTTTTTGAGTCATACTTAAGAAAATAAAGCTAATTATTTTTCTTTTTCATACACGAAATCCATATTATAATACCTAAGTGTGAATGTATTGCCTGATACGACCGTACTCAAAGACGCCCCATTGAAATTAAGGATTAAGTTAGGAGGATTGTACTCATAGGTGCTAACTACAGGGGCAGTTGCCAGGTCTGTCTTGTTGTATTTCGAATAGCTCTCTACTGCATTGCTGGTTTTAAATGTAAAATAGTTGTACGTATCCTTACCCGTGAACTGGTCTTTATAAACAGGACCAATCCAGGTTGTACCGACTAATCCTCCAGGAACAACAGGAGAACTGTCGTCTTTTTTCGAACAGGAACCTAATACCGTCAGTAAGAACAGGAAAGCGAAGAGTTGTTTCATAAAGGGGATAAAAAATTGTTAGACATTACTTGGTTAGGACTTTGGCTTCGAGCCGTGCCACGGTTTCTAATCACGTGCTTCCTAACCGTGGCACGGCTCGAAGCCAAAGTCCTATTGGCATTATACGCTGGTTTAATAGCTGATTGGCTTCAAATGATTTATCGATAGATGAGTATGCTTCCGCGATATGTCTGAACTACATCACTCTTCAACGTCCTGTAATAGAAGACGTAAGAATAAACATCATTAGGGCAAACATTGCCTTTATATTCGCCATCCCATTTTGGGTTTGAGCTTTCTTCGCTGTAGATCGGATTACCCCAACGATTATAAATATCCAGCTTTATAGCTTCTCCGCCGACGACAATCAGTTTGAAAATATCGTTTGCACCGTTACGATCAGGTGTAAATGCAGTAGGGGCAAAAATTTGAGCCGAACAAGGTCCATCGACTGTTATGGTTCTTGTCTTGGAACAACCAAACTGATTGCTGATTTTTACCTTGTAAATGCCTTCATTTTGAATCTCAATAACTGGTCTCGTTTCTCCCAGATCCTGCCACTCGTAACTTAAATTATCTTCTAAACCACCGGCTTCAATCGTTTTTTCCAGGCACATTGTCAGGTCACCCTTTATTTTGGGCGAAGGATTCATGGTTACGTTAACAGAATCTTTGGCCTGGCAAGCCGATTGGTAGACAGACAAGGTATAGAGCCCCGATTTTTTAGGTGCTATTGAAGGGGTTGTCTCGCCGGTTGACCAAATGTAGGTTGTGGTAGCTGTCAGGTTGGTTATTTGGGGCTTAAATTCTATCGGCTCTCCCTCGCATATAGTTACATCATTACCCAAATCCACGATTGGTGTTTGACCTATCTCAATGCTTCGGGTTGCCGAACATCCTTCAGCAGTACTGACTTTTACCTGGTATTTTCCAGCATTATTGACTGTCAAACTTGTATTTCTAACTCCGCCCGGAGACCATTCATACGTTAAATTGTTGCCAGTGGCACCGGCATCAATGGTTATTGAATTAGTGGATAAACAAAGCTTCTCATCAGGTTTGATTGTTGGTTTGGTGCCGACAATGACATCAACAGTATCTTTCGCTTCGCAATTTGACGTGGTGTTTTTGACCGTAATTACATATTTCCCACTCTGACGAACCAGTATTTTAGTTGAGTTCACCGTTGTTCCGCCCGGTAATGACCAAACATAGCTGTTCCAGGTCGCGTTAGTTGGGCTGGAAAGTGTAACTGTATCACAAGCTGAGATATTGTTTTTGCCGAAACTGTAGGTAGCTGCGCTTGTAAAATCGACAGTAATTTCTTTTTCCAGATAGCACGTATTATCTGTTGGATTGGTAACTCTGACTTTGAAGATTTGAGTGCCTGTACCAGACACCGTCAATGTATCCTGAGTCGCTTTTGTAGTGGGAATTCCGTTTCCAGACCACAGTAGGGGTGAATTGGCATTAGCCTGAAGTTGAACACTTCCACAAGCTCTGCCTACAATTTTCGGATTTACGTCTAAAATGACAATGGGTATTAACGCCGATTTCGCTGAATCAATTATGCACTGTCCCACTTCTTTCACGCTAACGAAATAGCTTCCTGATTGAGTGGGCTTAAACGAAGATTGATTAGCTGCACTTATTGGTTTGCTGTCCAAAAACCATTGAAAAACCAGGCTGGGAGCACTTGAGGTCGCTTTTGCCGATAATGTGATATCATTGCAATTGGCCCCTTTGGTAATTGTTGCTGTAACTGATAATGGTTCTTTTATATAGGAACTAATCAAATTGGGTAATCCTAACTGGCTATTCTTGTTTGAGAGATAGATTCCCTGCTCAACATAATTACAGGCTGTTCCTTTAAGATCAGGTTTATTGATTACGCCTAAATATTTCGTACCATCAAGAGCTACATAAATTAAATTGTCGGGCGCAATTTGTAATGCTCCAATTCTGACCGCTCCTGTTGCATTGGTAGCCACACCTATTTCGACTCTGGACGATGCAAAATTTGCGTCGCTAGTAGCGTTAGCGTCAAATTGATGAATGATTTTCGACTCAGCGCTTGAAACATATAAATATTTATTGTTAGGAGAAAATTCTGCACCATAAGCATAGCGCGTGGCAGCATCCTGAAATGTAATAACGTTCGATAAAACGCCAGTAGCATTGTCGAAATTAAACAATTCTACCCTTCGGGCAGACCAACTGCATACGGCAATTTTCCGTCCGTTATTGGATGCTTTCAGATAACCAATTGCTGCAGTAAAATCACCCTGAACGCTGCCTACTTTGCTTTCTACAAAAGTCGTACTCAATCCATCTTTGGTAATTTGATAGGCTCTAAATGTATTATTGTTGATTTCATGCATAACTACCCAGAAATCTATGTTATTACAGTGCCTGATCGCCGTAATTTTTTCGGATGCTTTTACCAGCAGGCTATTATTTTTAGAAATTATACCTCCCAGGCCTCCGTTCAGGGTCATATCAACTATAGCATATTGAAGAGGACCCCCTTCTTTATCCACTGAAAAAACAAAATACCGATTAGGATTGCCAGGTTGTGGAACAATTATTCCTGATTGCGAAGCTGATTCATCACCACCTAAACTTACTGCATTTGGCATAGTTGAATGTGTCTTATTCCAAATAGAACGGCCATCGGTGTAGAAGAGTAAATTGCCGTTTTGATTACAAATGGTAGCACAGCCTTCCGATATACTCAATGCTCCATCTGTCAGCGGAATAGGCTTTCCGGAATTAAAATCAAGACCAGCGTTTTTTCCGAAATACCATACGTTGGCCTGCTTACTAGTTTGGCCCAATAGAAATGGTGGATTAAAAAAAAGCAGTATTGAGATGAGTAGTACGTTTTTCATTTTATGTAATGGGTGGAATCTGCATTGCAATGACAACCAATTTTACCAATCTTCATTAAGCTAGCCTCGACAAGTCGGGTAGCTTGTGTCCGACTTCTCAAGGCTTCAAGTCAGAGAAGCTGGTCTGCCGACGGGAACTACCCAAACGAATGCCCATCAACTTTTTCTTTATGCCTTCTGAGCCTGTTAATGTAACAGCAAACAGATTATTTTTTTAGTGTTTTGCTTACTGTTTTGTTTGCTATACGATTAAAAGCCGCCTTCCTGGCTTTTAAAGTGGGTTCTGGAAGGAAATAGAAATTCTTTCCATTTTTTTGTACGTTGCTTACACATTCATCTCATGCCAACAGTGCATGATTTGTCGTTTATCATTTATCATTCATGATCCAGTATGTCCATTCGGGTTCAGAACCTAACGAAAGAATATAACAACCAGCGGGCCGTTAATCAGATTTCACTGACGGTTCAACCGGGTGAAATTGTCGGATTTCTTGGTCCTAATGGGGCTGGTAAGTCAACAACCATGAAGGTCGCTACGGGTTACCTGCCTCCTACTGATGGTACGGTCGAAGTGAACGGTTTCGATGTCAGAACGCATCCAATGGATGTGCGTCGGAGCATTGGCTACCTGCCTGAACACAATCCGCTTTACCTCGATTTATACGTTAAAGAATACCTGCGCTTTGCCGGATCATTACATAACCTGCGTGGTTCAGCGCTGACCCAACGCATGGCCGATGTACTTGAATTGGTTGGATTGGGCCGCGAGCAGCATAAACGCATTGGTCAACTTTCAAAAGGTTACCGCCAGCGGGTTGGGTTAGCGCAGGCCCTACTACATAACCCGCCCGTACTGATCCTTGATGAACCAACTACGGGCCTGGACCCGAACCAACTAGCCGAAATCAGGCAGGTTATTCGTAATGCCGGACGCAACAAAACGGTCCTCTTTTCAACGCACATCATGCAGGAAGTGGAAGCCGTCTGCGACCGTGTTGTGATCATCAATCGAGGGCAGATTGTTGCCGATGGGTCATTAAGCCAGCTCAGAAGCGCATCGGCAGGCGATGGCATCGTGGTTGTAGCCGAATTTGAGGATGATTTATCGACGCCAGATATATTGAAAACCGTATCTGGAATTGAGCGGGTCGAGCCGCTGGGGCAGGGTCAATATCGAATCACAGCGGCTCCAAATACGGATTTAAGGGCCGCTATTTTTCGTCTGGCTGCCGATCAGAACCTGACCCTTATTGGTCTTCGCCAGCAGGAAAGTTCGCTGGAAGGGATTTTTAAAGAGCTGACAAAATAAGAAATGGCCATGCACCAAAGCAGAGTTTACCTTGGTGCATGGCCATTTCTTATTTTGTAGTACTTATCGGGCCGTTGCCATCAACGGATATTGATCGAAAATTGATCGGACAATTCCTTTGAAGTAATTATTCTTAAAGTTTGGATTACGCATCATCTTCGACGCATAGCCTTTCCAGATAACCTGATACGACTCGGCATCGATCAGCGAAATCATCAAAGTACCTTCATCCAGGTTGTAATCAATACGCTTGTAGGTTGCATCATCGTCTTCACGAACAACCCAGTCCTTGATAACGGGCTGCTGATACCCCCGGAACCGAAGATCTGACCGGAAAATATTATACGATATCAGCAGGTTCGGATTGCGGTTACTAACACGATAACCACGAGCTTCCATCTGATGACGGATGGCGTCCTGAATATCGGAGCAGAGAAGTGTCGAGTCGACAAATTCGCACTCTAAAAAATTAAACGATTCGTAGTTCTTAAAATGGCCCTCGTAGCTATAATCATGCTCCACAAACAGTCTACTGGGCGAACAACCCGCCATAGCGACAATAGCCAGTACAAACAAAACACCGATGCACTTTTTCATACTCCAGCTCGTAAAGGTTTTCGATAAATATACTCAGTTGAATTAGTAGTGAAATCAATCTTTTGGTCGAACCCAAATATAACCGTAAATGTTTGGCAAACAATAGCCTACTGCCAAATTTTAATTCTTATTTACCCCCCGGTAAAACTCCAGCCCCCGGCGCATTTCGCCTGCCGTAACCGAAACATCGAATGTACAACTACCCGGTCCATCGAGCAATGCCATCCGAACCTGATTACCCCGATTCTTTTTGTCCTGTAAGGTAAGTGCCAGAATCGGTTCCGTATCTGCATCGGTTAGTCGTACATTTCCATATACGGCAAACATGTATTCTTCGATTTGTGTCAGCAGGTTTTCATCGATCATCTTTTTGTGAAAGGCAATGTAGGCTTCGGCAACCATGCCAACGGCAATGGCTTCGCCGTGTAACAAACGCTTCCGGGGCTGCGTCAAATAGTAGGTTTCCACAGCATGGCCCAGTGTATGGCCGAAGTTCAGAATTTTACGTAGCCCCTTCTCCGTTGGGTCTTGCTCGACTACGCGTTGCTTCACGGCAACAGAATGAGCTACCAGGGCAGCCCAGTCCTGCTCGTCAAGATCGCGACGGCGAATCTCATCCCACATGGTCGCATCGGCAATCAGGCAATGTTTGATAACCTCGGCAAAACCCGACCGTAATTCCCGCTCTGGCAGTGTTGTTAGAAATACGGGATCAATCAGGACGGTATCTGGTTGCTTAAAAACCCCGATGTGATTTTTAAAACCTCGAAAATCAATACCCAGTTTACCGCCCACGCTGGCGTCTACCTGTGAGAGAAGTGTAGTAGGCAGTTGCGCAAAGGCAATACCCCGTTTGTAGGTAGCTGCACAGAAACCGCCCATATCGCCAATAACACCACCACCGAGGTTCAGTACCAATGCATGACGGTCGAAGTTAGCTCGTGTTAGAGCGTCCCAGATCATTTCACAGGTAGCGATATGCTTCTGTTCCTCACCAGCCTTAATCCGAACAAGGGTATGTTTCGGTAAAAACGCTTTCAGATCAGGATAGCAAAAACGAAAGGTATGATTGTCGGCAATAATGGCAACAGCCGAAAAATCGTAGGATTCCAGGAAAGCAGGCAGGCTTTCAGCGATGGGGGCAATAGTTACAGTTGACATATCGTAAAAGTACAGTAGTACTCGGTCGGTACATAAGTAGACCGGCAAGTATTTTTAATATCGGCCGAAATTATAGCTTTGTAGGTACTATTCAGACTTAACCTATATCCTTTCCCACCTATGAAGTATCGCTACCGCGTTCTGACCGGTTTATTTCTACTCTCAACCATCACGTATCTCGACCGGGTCTGCATGAACGTGGTCAGTAAATATGTAAAAGCTGACCTGCATCTTGACAACGAACAATTTGGCTATATTCTGGGTGCATTTTCGTTATCATACGCCTTATTTGAAATCCCTACTGGCTCGCTGGGCGACAAAATTGGGCCGCGCCGAATTCTGACTCGGGTAGTGTTGTGGTGGTCTGGTTTTACGGCCCTTACTGGCACGGCATTCTCATTTATTTATCTACTCGTAGTCCGGTTTCTGTTTGGTGCTGGTGAGGCCGGTGCCTACCCAAACGCGTCTATTGCGATTGCCCGTTGGTTCCCGGCCGTTGAAGTGGGGCGGGCTCAATCGGTCATCTGGGCCGCCGGTCGATTGGGTGGTGCCTTAACCCCTTTACTGGTCATTCCTCTCGTCCACTGGGCTGGCTGGCGGTGGGCCTTTGGCATATTAGGTATAGTAGGCGTTCTATGGGCTGTAGTCTGGTTTTTCTGGTTCCGCGATGAACCAGCAGCTAAAGAAGGGATCAGTGACGAAGAAGTCCGGGAAATTGAGCAGGGGCGAAAAATCAAATACTCCGACCATCAGATTCCGTGGCAAACCATCATCCGCAACCCTGATTTATGGGCCCTGATGTTGATGTGTCATTTGTTTTTCTACGGCTCGTACTTCTTCACAAACTGGTCGTCAGTCTATTTTCAGGAGGGGCGGGGTATGACCGAAGATCAAACGAAAAACTTTATTTCCCTGTCATATTTTCTGGGCGCAGTTGGCTGTCTGGTGGGTGGAGTCTTGAGCGACCTGCTGACCAAACGATACGGGCTGAAAATAGGCCGTAGAGCCGTTGGCATAGGTGGCCTGGGGCTATCAAGTTTGTTTTTTCTGCTGGCAGGAATGACTACCGACAATCAGATGGCGGGCTATTTGCTAGCGATATGCGTATTAATGAAAGACTTAGCCCTGCCCGTTGCGTTTGCGGTATGTGTCGACATTGGCCAGCGAAACGCGGGTACGGTAACGGGTTCGATGAACTTTGCCGGGCAATTAGGCGGCTTTTTTATCACCATCCTGTTCGGCATTATCGTCAAACAGACGAATAATTTCAATTACCCACTATTCATGATTTCGGGTTGCCTGCTGGTCAGTGCCTTATTATGGCTCCGCATTGACCCAACTAAGGCTGTGACTATAAAATAAAAATAGCGTGGGTACAATACCCACGCTATCAATACTAGAAGGCTGTTTGGTTAGGAGATCACTTTCAACCCATCGGCAAAGGCTTTCATCTGGCCTATTGTGCCCAGACTGACGCGGCATCAATACGGACCGTCGAATTTCCACTGGCGCATACTTACACCCTGTTTCAGCATCCGGCCCACAAAACCGTCATCCGAATCGGGAACATCACGAAGGTGGCCCCGAGGACAATCACTTCAGAATCAAAAACCGAACCACTTGCCGCCTGTTATTCGTCCCGTCAGCTGTAATAAAGTAGCTTCCTGCGGGGAAAGCCCCAAGATCAAAGGTGATCTTTTCAGTAGTAGCTGACTTTTTTTGTTGCACTTGTTTCCCATTACTATCAATCATAGTGAACGTATAAGTCTCGGAGCTAGTGGGATACACATGGATAAAGTCAGACGCCGGATTGGGGCCAACGGTAAAAAGGGGATTTTCCGTTGGTAAATCGCTCTCCAGAATCACGGCTTGTCCTCTTCGGGCAGATGCTGACGACGCATAAACAGGGCTCGAAGGAGTGATCGTTGTGCTCACGCTGCTTCCGGCGTCTAATCCCGTTGGCAGCGTCATATCGGCTGACTTCATCTCTGAAAACAGATCCGTTTTAAGGCCCAAATGGATCTGTTGAGCCTGCTGGGCTGGATCAGCCATATGTACGACAACCGTATTGGTGGTAACATTTTTCAGTATAACCACACAAGGCTTATCGACCTTTACAAGTACACCGTCGGCTTTAAACTCCCCGGCCTGATAAAAGACGATCTGCCAGATTCCTAACGCATTATGCCGGACCGCCTGCTGGGTTGAGTCATTGGCCAGGATACTGATATTGTTGCCGTTATAAGCCTGCATTTGGCTGGCAGACGTTTTTCCAGGGGTCACAATGTAGGCGTAGTCCGCATTGGCAGGCTTCAAGCCGTGTTTAAACCAAAGTTTGAAAACGTCCGCAGTGACCTTTTCAGAAGGTATGGCGCTATTGATCGATGACCAATTACCGGTTTGTGCCTGATTGCTAACCGAAACCTTGCCTCCTTTGGGGAAAAAATAACCGACATTTCCCTGCAACACCCATTTTACGTTGCTGTCATAGTCACGACCACCTTTGCCCAGTACGGACACAGTACCTGAACCATCAGCTATCGTAACATCGGTTTTCAGCAGGCATTGATTGAGCGTAGTATTGATAGCCTGGGCAGCTCCGGAAGTTATGCCAGACCCTAAACAGACAATCTCCTCGTCAAAGAAAAACCATGATTTCTTCGCAGTAGTGTTATAATCCTTCATGGCATAAACACTGGCCCCATACACCCCATCCGATACACCACCAACAAAAGGTGTTTTTCCAAAATTTTTGCCCCATGCTGTCCGTACGGGAATACTGGTAATTTCCGGCACGGTTGTACCTGGAATTTTATTCCAATCCCAAACCGGAAAAATATTGAAATATTCATCCCCATTCACGGCAATGTAACTCACTCCCTCGGTCAGGTAATACCCTTTCAGGTTTTCACCATTACCATTTTCAGATTTTGCCGTCCGGGTGGAAACGCTACGCAGCCCAAAGGTATAGTCGGGCCTGAGATGCAACGAATAATCGGACCGCCAGTAATGAATATGTTCAGAAAGAACGTTATAGGACGCAGGCTGTTTTTGCCCCATTCGTTGAATCGCATCATCATAAGCACCTGCATTGGCGGAGATGTCGACTGCCTTCGCTTTTTCTAACACCCCTTCGTCGGCATCACCCGCGTTTTTCCGGCTCACGCCACGACCAAATAGATTAAAATCGGCATAGGCACCCCTGTGAGGTTTGATGAACCCATTTCTAACAAAGTTGGAAAAAATAGCGATTTTATCTGCCGGGAACGCAAGAGACGTGCCTACCACCCAGGAGGCAATATTTGCGAATCCGGAAATGTAGTTGCGCCCGTATCCATATGTGTATAATTGGGGCCCATGAAACCTAAACGAATTGTCTTTCTGCAACCCCATTGCCCCCATTGCAATCCGAATTGTGTTTTTTACCGGTGTGATTGCCTGATTTAATGTCGTTTGATTTTTTGTGAGGCATGCACGCATCACATAGTGCTCCGCAACGTCGGTTAGGTTGGAGCCGGTCTCATCTGCAAATCTGCTAATTGGACGGCCTTTTGTCATCCAGGCAAGCATTTGATTTTCCAGCGTTGACGATATGCCGTTGGGCGACTTTCGAAGGCAAATCAATGTGTTACCAATAGATCTCGGGACACTGATCGTAAGAGCAAACCAGTTCGCGCACCTTGGCTCAGGATCCAGTCCTAACCAGTAATTCATTCCCCCCTCTATTTTTTGTTTCAACTCAGCCTTGTCATAATAAGCGCTGGACGGATTAGCATATGCCCTGGCAAAAAGTCCTAATCGAACCAGATGGGTAAGGGGTTGCCAGTTATTCAGGCTGGTTGACTTATAATTAATATCGCTCCAGGAATAGTCGGAGCGCTGAGCATTTGATAACGAGGCTACATTAGCGTCCAGGGTAGCCCCGCTTGACGACTGGAAATCATTGTAAATCCGGTCCATGATCAGATCAAAATCCGCAGTAGATTGCCCGTAGCTGTAGGCCTGCGCAAGGAGTACAATGAAGAGCATTTTAGCTCTATCCGCCAATTTAAAAAAATGGAACAATGACTTCATAAACGATACAAGTTAAATGGAATAGAATTAATTGAATTTTTGTCACTTATTTTTATAATTTTCCCAAAAATAAGTATATATTCTAATACATTACAACTAATAAATAAAAAAAATATACAATTTAATATAAGTATAGTATAAACATAGATTTATCTCCATTACAGGCCTCCTTGTGGTGTCCTATTTTTCAACGTCGATAATGTACTTAAAAGCCACTCCTCATTACAATACTATTTTAAATTTAATTACTATTTTTATATAGTAAAATTTAGCTATATTGTATATTTATTTATATTTTGATGGCTAGATTTTAGTTAAATCCAAATGAAGTATCTATTAATCCATTTGTTTTCCTCTAACTATCAGAATCGGTATGGCAACCAGTTGCCATACCGATTCTGATAGAGATCTGCCAGTTTAAATGTTAGAAATTTGCAGCTTTACCTGTATCCCACCACAGGCGGGTTGCAATATCATCCTTCGCGCCTGTACCCATTTTTGTTACAGCATCGGTAATAGCGTCAGTATTACCAGTTCGCTCAGCAGTTACAAAAGGCATTCTTTTGATCCATTGATCTGCCGGAATAGCGCCCCAGTCACCATTGCTGTCATTTTTGGCCACACCAGGTATTTTCGGATAGCCCGTCCTTCTAAAATCTACCCATGCTTCCACTGTATTGGTGAAGGTATTGATGTATTTCTGGGTAATAATTTTCTCCAGTTTCATCTCGTTCGGGTCCGATTCGTTCCATGCAACAGTAATGGTCGAGGCCGCCGTGAAATTGTTACGCGCGTCAATCGGGTCAACATAGTTAATCGGCTTGCTGGTTTTGTCTGCCAGATAAGCATCCACACCACCTGCGCCCCAATCCGCAAAGGACAACTTGATACCTTCTTCGTAGTTGGTTTTGGGATCACCTGCGCCCGTCCAGCCTCTGAGTCCGGCTTCCGCTTTCAAAAATGCCACTTCTGCCGCCGTGAAGTTTCTTCTGGTTTGTACAGTCTGAAAATCTTCACTCACTTTCGAGAAAGGCACGTGATCCGCTTTTGCCTTGATGTAAGCACCATTCCTTATACCTTTATAAGGCACAGAAGGGTGATCTGCATACAAGGCGGCATTGGATATGGGCGCAAAATATTTAGAAATCCGGCCATCTTTTAAACCTATCAAGAAGGATTCCAATGGCGCTCCCATGCGGGTATCGTCCCACTCGTAGCAAATCTGAGCAACCGGTATCTTGTTACCATTCAATGAATTGACAAAATTATCGGCATTAGTCGTTATTAATCCAGCAGGATCGCTCAATGCTTTTTCACCCTGGGTTTTGGCCATTGCCGGGTCCACTTTTGATATACGCATAGCCAGTCTCAGACGCAGGGAATTTACTACTTTCATCCAGGAAGGAATACTGCCATTGTATTTGGTAGGATCAAATTTTTTGAACCCTGTATACTCTTTATTAGCAGTAAATTCTGTTTGGATAGAATCTAGTTGACTAAAAAAAAGTGGATACAAATCGGCTTCCTTGTCATACGGAATTGAATTAGCAGTAGTACCGTATTGCGAATAAATGATCGGCCCGTGTAGTGCCGTCAATTTGGTCATAGCCAGAATACGTATCAACTTGGCCCAGGTTGCAAATAAGGGCAAATTATTTTCCTGGGCGAGCTTAATCACTTGTTTTGCCGGAGACATGACGCTACCATACTCCCTTCCCCAAAACGAGTTCCAGCGTATGTAGTAAGTCGTGTTGTTCACATTACCCACAAAGTCTGTCGGCGTACCCATATAGCCCATCCAGTTATCAGCGCATAAATCCTCTTCGATCTGGTGACCGTTGAGGTTGAAGATCATATTAGAAAAAGGGGAGCCGACGAGGTTGAAATCCTGTTTGAGAAGCTCATCCGAAATTTGATTCGGATTCTGGTTAGTCTCTATAAAATTATCGGTACACGCTGCGAATGCGATCAGGCATACCAGTGCTATAATTATTTTTTTCATGTTGCTGATTTTAAAGCTATTAGAAACTAAACTTCAGGTTCAACCCGTAGGACCTTGTCGATGGTAAACCAAACACGTCAGTCGACTGCAAAGCATTGTTCGTACTCATAGCCTGCTCTGGATCAAAAGGCGCTTTTTTGTAGAAGAAGAATAAGTTTCTGCCTACGAAAGAGATAGAAGCATCTTTAAACACTGGGTTTGCCCCTTTGCTTTTAAAGTTGTAGCCTATCACAAGCTGCCCTAACCTGACGTTTGTTCTTGAAAACACATAAGGTTCCATGATCTTATTTCTGTCTCCCACGGCAGAATAATACGTGTAAGGAGCAATGGAAGTAACAGTTGCTCCCTCTGGTGTAACTGCATTGATTGGTACTGCCCCCGCATCTCTCGCGTCTGCAGATCTTTTACTCACTCCATAAGAATCCAGAAATGCTTCTGTTTTGGAGAATGCAACACCACCGAATTTACCATTGACCAGTACGCTGGCGAAGAAGTTACGGTAACTCAGGTTATTGGTCCATCCCAGTAGCAGCTTAGGGTTCACGTTACCTACGAGAGTTTGCGTAGCTTCCTTGGTAGGGACACCATTTTTATCCAGGATGATCTGCCCTGCGTCATTGCGCGCGAACTTGTAGACATAAACATCATTGAAGGAGCCCCCCGCTTTTATGAGCGAAGCAAAGCCTTCGGTATCGGCACCTACCTGGTAGTTAGGGTTAGAAGCGATCAATTCTACAATCTTGTTGTTGTTCTGAGAAGCGTTGATCGTAGTGTTCCATCTAAAATAATCCGTACGGAAAGGTTCTGCATTAAGCGTTAGCTCAAATCCGTTGTTTTCGATCCTTCCCGCATTGACATAGTAGGTTGTATATCCTGAGCCCGAAGGCGCTGCTAATGAGAGGAACTGGCTGGTACTGACTCCGTTGTAATACGTAAAGTCAAGCCCTAACCTGTTGTTAAAGAACTTGGTTTCCAAGCCGTATTCGTTGGCTACGATTTTTTCAGGCTTCAGGTTCGTAAAGGGCACCTGCGTTGGCCTGTTGATACCCCCTATGCCAGTTGGGCCGCCTGCACCGCCGATAGAACTCAATGGAACCACCCTGTTATAAGGTACTTCGTTCGCTGTTTGTGAAAACGAAGCCCTTACTTTCAGCAATGAAATAGCCTTAGGCAAATCAAGAATCTGGCTGATAACGGCAGATCCTCCGATAGATGGGTAAAAGTAAGACTGGTTTCCGGTAAGGGCCAGGGTAGAAGCCCAGTCATTACGCCCGGCAAGGTCCAGGAACAGAAAGTCCTTGAAACCGAGAGACAAGTTGGCAAATGCACCCTGCTTGATGGTATTGCTATAATCCGGATGGCTATTGAAAATTACGTTATACGGCATGTTCGCAAATGTGTATACGTTGGGATACTGCAACGATACCGTACCATTGTTCACGGTCATTCCATCATTGTATTTGTTTTCCTGATAACTAAGTCCGGCAAGTGCATTCAAACTGAAATCGCCCAGGCTCTTGTTATAGGTAAGGATACCATCCGTGTATACGGATTGATCGGTATATCTGGCATAGGCCCATGTGCCGTTCGGGCTAACGCTTACAGAGTTACCACTGGCAGCGTAGCGCTTATCATCCAGAACATTATTATAATCGATGTTGGCCCTTACCTCGAATCTTAGGTTCTCAAGGATATCATAGGCGAGTTTCACGTTGGCAATGAGTCTCTTGTAAGACTGCCGTTTCGGATCCCTGTTGAGTTCCCAGTACGGATTGTTCTGCTTCTCTTCTGTTGAATACCAGTTCATCTTGTCCATGTTCCTGGCCTCATTGAATACCGCATAGTTATTTTTATAACTAGTAAAGTCGCGGTCCCTGGCGAACAGATACAGACCGGTCAGCGGGTTGTTATAGTAACCTGCACCCGGGCGGTTTCTGGACACTTCAGAAGACAGGATCACGCCGGAGCTAATTGTAATCCTGTCATTCAGCAGTCTGGTGCTTTGTCTGAACGAAAAGTTATTTTTCCCATAGGTATTCGTTGGCATGATACCCTTCGAAGAAATATTTGCGTAGGAAAAATAGACATTCGTATTAGCGTTCCCGCCAGTAATTGCTACCGAGTTAGTGAAGGTGGAGCCAGTCTGGAAGAAATCATTGATATAATCTTTCTGATAATTGTCAGATTTAACCTCAGGTGTCCCTACGGGAGTCCAGCTGTAATCTCCGCCCACAGTTCCATAACGATACTGAAAATCAGGAAGACCGGATACTTTTTCCAAAACCGCACTGGAATTGAAGTCCACCGACAATTTACCTTCCTTGCCCTTTTTGGTTGTGATCAGGATAACGCCGTTAGCACCCTGGCTACCATAAAGAATAGAAGCATTCGCTCCTCTCAATATGCTGATACTTTCGATATCGGCCGGGTTAATGGCAGAAAGACCATCGCCACCATCCGTTCCACCATAAGAACCTGGTTGCGCGCCTTTGTTATTGACCATAGGAATACCATCAATTACATAAAGGGCCTCACTCGATCCCTGCAAGGATTTATTCCCCCGAAGGACAGCCCTGGTGGAACCACCGGCGCCTGAGCTACTGACTTTAATGTCAATACCCGCGGCCTTGCCATTTAGGGCGTCGACGAAGTTGGTATTGGCGGCTTGCCGCAATTCGGAGCCCCCAATCTGCTGGGTTGCATAGGTTAACGCCTTCTTTTCCCGTTGGATACCCAAGGCCGTTACTACTACTTCGCCCAATTGATTTACGTCTTCAACCAGCACAACTTCTATGGTCTTTTGACTACCAACCGCAACCTCTTTCCTCAAATACCCAATCGACGAAAATACCAGGACAGCATTGTTATCAGGCACATTGATACTAAAAGCACCATCCGCATTAGTGATTGTCCCAACGGTAGCGCCTTTGAGCACAATATTTACACCTGAAATAGCTGACCCCTTTCCGTTCTTAACGGTTCCTTTGATTTCCTGAGCCAGACGACTATTAATTTGTTTTTTGTTCGAAGAAACCCGCTCTGTTTTGTCGAGGTCAACAGCCAATGCTGGCAGACCGGCAAAGTTCATGACCCCAAGAAAAATAAAAAGCCCACCACGCCCGATAGTTCGAGGGACAAGTCCTCGTAGTTGTTTTCTCATAATTAGTAAGAAAAAAAGTTAACAGTTGGAAAATAGTAATAAAATATGCCAGGATTTTGAGTTGGGAATCTGCGTCCGCCACTTCCCTAGTTGAACATTAGAACCGGTTTTGCTATGGAAATTCTGGATGCATCTGCACCTGGTTCGCTTTCAGGCCACGCAGCACAGGACTACCGCTCCCGCCCTGACTTTTTTGAGGAAACACGTTGCCCGTCTGCATTAATATTTCGGCTGGATTGGGGCTATTTTGACGGGAGGTATCTTCCTGCCCACCAGGAAGGAGCCGAAACAGAGGCTTTCTTTTCGATTCTGCCAACTTACCCTCTATTGCAACTAGCTGATTCAGTTGCAGGCTATTCTGTAAAGCGTTTGGGGCCACCGACTGCCAACTGATCGCAATCATGACCAGACTCATGTAATCTCAAGAAATACGGTTTAAAATTTTGTCTAAAAAAAGTATCCGAAAAGCGTGGCCTTTCACAGTAGATTAAATACCTCTTCGCTTGTTCCATCATCCAAGATTCAAGTGCACCAATGTGTCTGTCGGATTTAAATTCCCATCAGCAGGTTAACATCCGATAAGCGGAGCGACATCGAACGGGCAAATATTCATCAAACCGTTCACCTTCTTTGTAGCTATTGGTACAATGTTTCAGAGCTTTCGAGCTACATGCGCAGGAACCTTCGTCGGTCAGCCAAAATGTAGCAGTTAAACCCCAACACAACTGCCAACAAGCTGCTTTGAATATCTAATCCAGGTTAAATTTTTGTCTTTAATTTTGAAGAAAAATATAACTGTTAGTATATATATCAATTTATTTCGACCATCAAAAAGGAAAAAAATTTAATTAAATATAAATATATTATAAAACATTGCTTTATCTTCATGGCCAGGCTTTCCCTCAGTCATACATGGTCTCAGCATATAAAGCTATTTACATTGTATCCATCTTGTGTTTGTGTTTGATCACCGAAGGACTTACTCAGACCGCGCTGCCGGTCATTACACAATACTCTACCGATAATGGCCTGCCACAAAACAGTGTTAAAAAGATCGTATTTGATAAATGGGGGTTTTGCTGGATGGCGACTGAAATGGGGCTCGTCCGATTTGATGGTCGAAATTTTTCCGTATTCGGGACGTCTGAAATCAAAGGCTTACGGTCGGAGCGGATGCAATTGATCAATACCGATCCAAAAGGCGATGTCTACATATTGTCAGAAGGCGGCCAAATCCTGACGGTTCGTCCCAAACGGTCTTTTGGTATACCAGTTCCAGCCATCATATCCACCAAATCAATCCTACTTCCTACCCAGGGTTTCGCCAGCCTCGACTCGTCAACCTACAATATCCTCAACCAATTTTATAGAGACTACCCGGAGGGACGCCACTATAGCACATACATTACCACCAGCGGGCAGGTTTATTTGTCGGGAGCGTCTGGTGTTTTATATCTTTCAAAAAGCAAAAAAAAAATAATAGAGCTTGCCCGTTATTCAAAAAGGCATTCTCAAAAATACGCGCTTGTGAAGGGCCAAATTCTGATATCCATCAGTAATGGGAACAGCGTTGAGGCATGGGAGCATGGAATTTTGCTTAGAAGAGTACAAACGATTAGGGGCTCACTTGAAAGGGAAAAAGAATTCATCCGGGGCAATTTTATTGTCCTGATTAACCAGTCTGATTGCTTCATTTACGCCAATCGAAATTTACACGAACTAACCTTTAGCGGTAAAACTATCCTATCGGAACTGGCCATCGGGAATATAGATGTATCGACGCTGGGGACTGTATATCACGCGAAAAAGCAGAAAAAATACTATCTAGGCTCCTATACGGATGGTTTATTTGTTATCCAGAAGCCTTATTTTTCATACCCTATCCTCCCGAAAACAACGGGTGAAAGTTTTTACTCTCAGGCCAGAATAAACGATTCTACAATCTTCTGCCAAAATCTGATAGTGACACCAGGTGTCAAAACGGCCAAATTGAATTTAAATCACGAGCCCTTCGCCGGCGTTGAGGTATCGCAAAATCAACAATTATATTTTCAAAAAAGTAATCTTTCACTGGCCAGGTATGATTTCCAAATCAACAGGCTGACCAACCTTTTTCCACTCAACTACCCCGTTGTCTATCTACATCACAACAAAGCGGATGATGGATCATACTTTTTTTTCACGCAGAGAGAGTTTGGCAAAGCTATTCATGATTCATTATATGAACTCCGGACCTTCCCGCACGCTACCCAGATCAAGAGTGTAGCCCAATTGGGTAAAGGCAACTACCTTGTAGGCACGAATGACGGGTTGAAATGGTACGATAGCGATCGAAATAAAATCTATAAATCAGTTTTAGAGTCAATACAAGTACGGGCGATTCTACCGGAAAACGACTCGCTGCTTTGGATTGGCACCTATGGAAAAGGATTCTATCTACTAATGAACAACAAACTTCATAAAATGCCCTTCGGCCCAAAGCAGGCGCTCAAAACAGTGCATTCGTTTATCGATGACCGTCATGGCTTTTTCTGGCTGCCTACCAACAACGGATTATTTAAAGTTAGGAAAGCAGATTTGATCGGTTATGCGCAAAAAAAAGTGAGTAGTGTATTCTTTTTTCGTTTCGACAGATACGATGGTTTGAAGACAAACGAATTCAACGGTGGGTGCGACCCGTCTTATGTGTGGCTCAAAGATAGCCTGCTTTCTATATCCTGCCTGAAAGGATTGACCTGATTCTACCCCAACAAATTAACCGTAAATTATCCATCCAGGCCCATTTATATAGATAGTCTGGCTATCGACAACAAATTGGTTTTAATGAAGAACGGACCGATTGAGCTTCGGCCTGATTTTACCAGAATCTCGATGTTGGTATTGTCTCCATTTTTCGGAAATCCTGCCAATCTACACCTAGAATATCGGATAGACGGGCTAGACCCCAGTTGGCACCCGCTGGGAGACCGTGGGCTTTTTACGCTTAACAACCTCCCTGCTGGAGATTACAACCTACTATTTCGAAGAAGCGGTATCGATAACCCTGGCGCCACAGGCCGACTCTCCATCCCCATAAAAGTGTTGCCGTGGTTTTACAATACAATCTGGTTTAGGACTTTAACGGCTTTCCTGATATTTTTCATTTCGTATTTGATTTTCAGGCGCAGAATACGGCTGTTAAAGGCCAAATCCGAAGAACTTGAAAAAATCGTGAGTTCACGTACCCATGAGCTCAAACTGGCCGTCGAAGATCTGGCAAATTCGGAAATGGCACTGCTTGAAAGCAACCGCTTCAAAGACCTTGTCATCACCATGGTACTCCACGATATGAGATCTCCGATCCGGTTCCTTTCCCTGATGACCGGCAGACTATATAGAAATCATGCACGGATAGGCCGTGAGGACCTGCATGAGTCCTTGTCCGACATGTTTATCGGAACCCAGAACCTGCTGGGATTTACGGAGCAATTTTTCCTTTGGGTGATGACACAACAAAAAGGATTCAAGGCAAACAATACCTGGTTTTCGTTGCAAGATCTCTTCGATGAGATCGGAGGTTTATACTATGAGATCCTTAAAATAAACCACAACCAGCTTGTCATCTGCGACACCAAATTGCGCTGCCACGCCGACTATCAGGTTTTGTCCGTCATCCTTCGAAACCTGATAGACAACGCCAATAAAAACATGACAGATGGACGCGTATTTGTTTCAGCGCATTCGAGTGACGCCAAGATTACGATTTCGATTAGTGATTCGGGTCCTGGGTTGAACAAAGAGCAAATCCTGGCGTTCATGGACAGGAAAAAAGAAGTTGGTAAACAAGGTACTGGAAGCATACTCATTCACAGGATGCTGGATCACATAAAAGGTTTGCTGGACATCGCCAGTGAAGAAGGAAAAGGAAGTACGTTTTCCATCATTTTTCGAAATCCGCCAGAACCTGATCCTGTTGCGCAAGATGAGTAAGCTCGATCAGGCTTTTGACTTCCAACTTTTCAAATACCTGGTTTGACAGCTTATCGAAAGGATATTCTCGACATTATGATTACGGTATTGCAAAGAGAATCCTGGAAATTCGACTAGCCGAGAAAAGGAGCGCAGCCCAGCATCCAGTTTACCCTGGGACTATGCATCTAAGCCGAAATGCTGGTTTTGACTATGATTCTATAGTCAAAACCAGCATTTCGGCTTTATTCTCTTTTTACGATATCACCTTCAACCCATCGGCAAAGGCTTTCATCTGGTCCATTGTGCCCAGACTGACGCGGCACCAATACTGACCGTCGAATTTCCACTGGCGGATACTCACTCCCTGTTCCAGCATCCGGCCCACAAAATCTTCACCCTTCATCCGAATCGGGAACATAACGAAATTGGCGCCCGATGGTAATGGTTCGTAGCTGTGCTGTTTCAGTACGCCAAGCAAATAATCCTTTGATTCTTTGGCTTTGCCAAGTGAGAATTTGACAAAATCCTTGTCCTGCAAGCTAACCGATGCAGCCCGCAATGTAGTCATGCTGATACAGCTACCGCCAGTGGCGAATTTGCTGATCTGCTCCAGCAATTCAGGTTTGGCAACCATATAACCGGTCCGCAGACCAGCAAAACCATGCACTTTCGAGAATGTCTTGGTGATAATGACGTTGCTGCCTTTTTTCACCATATCAACCATCGAGTATGCTTTCGGATCGGGCGTATAATCGATGTAGGCTTCATCGACCAGGATTGGTGTCTTCGCTCCAACCGATTCGCAAAAAGCGCGCAGTTTGGCGGGATCAACAATGATAGCGGTTGGGTTATTCGGGTTACAGAGGTAAACCATTCCGGTTTGGCTACCTACGCGTTCGTTAAGCTTATTCAGGTTAATGTCATATCCATCGGCAGCAACGAGTGGAACACGATCCATCGTAATTCCGTGTTTTACGGCTGTACGTGGCAGAGCATCAAATGTCGGATCAGGCGCAACGATCGTACGGCCGGCATTCGGGCGGTAGGCAGCCCAAAGCGAAGCCGCTGTCAGCAACTCACCCGAACCGGCTCCTAACAGAATGTGATCTTCGGGAACGCCTTCGGTTTCTGCAACCAGTTTACGGAATTGCCGGGCATACTCCATAGCATAGAGATAGCCATCTGGAGCGGCTTCCGTAATGGTTTTGAGTGCTTTTGGCGAAGGACCATATGGGTTCTCGTTTGCAGAAAGCCGTGCCTTCAGCGTTCCTCCCTTCGGGGCTTTGTAGCCCGCAGGCATTTCGGGTTCTGGTTCACAAAAAGCAGCTGGTGCAGCAGCCAGGCTCAAACCAGATAACATACTGGCACGGAGCCAGTCACGACGATTGATTGACATAGGTGAGCGTTGGTATTAAGACAAAAGGAATGTTGAGAATAAGTACGAATAACTTAATTCATCGAGCGATTACTGCCTGTAATCCGGCGATAGGTAATCGATATAGAAAGACTGTTTTGTTGCACCAACTTTAATACAACAAATATAGGCACTTAATACGATTGTCAAATAATATTTTGAGTCAAACTCGATAAATACAAATAAAATTCTACTTAAATAGGTAAAGTCAAAATATAATCCAATATGACATAGCTATTTTTTCTGGATATAGTTCAAAAACAATCCCCTACTAGTCAATTCATCCTATATAGTTGCGTCTTTGGCTTTTTTAAGCCAATTTTGAGATAGTTTTCATCAATATTTTCTTAACCTTTTCTGCTTATGCAATCACTTATACGCAGCCTTGTACTGCTATTGGTTGGATTATCAGTGCTGGTAGAGGCTTATGCCCAGGATCGAGTGGTCACGGGTAAGGTCACATCAGCCACCGATGGCGCCGTACTGCCTGGCGCCAACATACAGGTCAAAGGCACCAGCCGGGGTACGACAACAGATGGTAATGGAAATTACAAAATTGCCGTTGGCTCAAATTCATCGCTCGTTATTAGCCTGATCGGCATGGTCAGTCAAACGGTTGAAGTGGGCTCCCGAGACCAGATCAATGTCACTTTACTTGAATCTTCCTCTGAACTGAACGAAGTCGTTGTCACAGCGCTTGGCATCAAGCAGGAGAAGCGGGCGTTAGGCTACTCGGTTGGCGAAGTCAAAGGCGCCGACATTTCCAATGCTCAGCGCGACAATTTTCTGGTAGGTATGCAGGGACGGGTAGCTGGTCTGACCATGACAACGACCTCCGGTACTCCGGGGGCTTCGGCCTCGATTCAATTACGTGGAGCCAGTTCCATTGGCGGCAACAACCAGCCACTGTTTGTTGTCGACGGTCTGCCCATCGATAACCGCACCTTCAATCAGGGAGCACTGGTGTCTAACCGCCCTAACCGCGACAATGACTACCTAAACCGGGCGGCCGATATCAATCCTAACGATATTGAAAGCATTACCGTACTGAAAGGCCCGGAGGCTGCTGCTCTGTATGGTATCGATGCCTCATCGGGTGCCATTGTTATTACGACGAAAAAAGGCGCTAAAGGCCCCGGACGCGTAACGTATGATAATCGTTTTCAGAGTACTGAAGTATACCGTTTCCCCGAAGCACAAACAACCTACGGACGCGGTACGCTCGGCTACCAGAATGCGAATGCAACAACGTATTTTGGTCCTAAATATGCGGCCGATGCACCGATCTATGACAACGTACACAGCTTTTTCAAGAAAGGGTTTACGCAGGTACACAACGTCGGCATCGAAGGCGGAAGCGATAATGCAACCTATCGGCTGTCGACGAACTACACCAACCAGTCGGGAGTAGTACCCACAACTGGCTACAAGCGCTTGTCGGTACGCTTGACCGGAACAGCTAAAATTAGCCCTAAGCTGGATGTGATGACATCGTTCAACTATGTTAACACACAGGTTGACAAGGCCATCCGGGGTAACAATGGCTTTTTGCTGGGTCTGCTGAGCTGGCCTGCCAACGACGATATAACAAACTATCTGAATCCCGACGGAACTCGCCGGATTCTACTCGGCAGCATTAACCAGCAGGAGCCCGACAATCCATTCTTCTCCGTCAATAAAAATAGGAGTGGTGATATTACGAACCGGACAATTACCAACTTCCAGCTGAACTACAATCCTACCCCCTGGCTAAGTCTGACCGGTCGGTTTGGTGCCGATATTTATTCAACCCAAAGCAACCTGTTCCTGAATCCGGAATCGTGGCAGGGAACCGACGCCACGCTCGGCGGTTTTACGACAAAGGGGTCAGTTGAAAATGCGCTTGAAAACAATCAGTTATTGAATGGCAACTTGCTGGCTACTGTAAAGAAAACCTTCGGCAAGCTGAGCACATCGCTGTTGTTAGGGACTACAATTGACGACCGCAGTTATAAAGTCACAACGGCTTACGGGGAAAAACTTTATCTGCCCGATTTCAATTCGACCAATAACACCGATCCGACTACCCAACGCAATAAATACACCCAGACCATGCAGCGGTTGCAGAGTGTACTGGGAAGTCTGACGCTGAACTACGATGAGTTGCTGATTCTAACCCTGACGGGCCGGAATGACTGGTCGTCGACACTGCCAGCCGCCAATCGGAGTTTCTTCTACCCGGCGGCCTCCCTGGCATTCAATTTCTCTGACCTGCCAGGGTTAAAAAATCGGGGCAATGTGTTCTATTACGGTAAACTGCGGGCCAGTTATGGACAAACAGGCCGCGATGCTCCGCCTTATCAGGTTAACTCAACGCTGGTTCCGCAGACATCTACCGGCGGTGGCTTTGCCTATGGCTTCTACGGCAGCAACCCAAACCTGAAACCAGAGCGGGGCGAAAGCTATGAATTAGGTACAGAGTTGATGTTTTTTGGTGGCCGGTTAGGACTCGACTTTGCTTACTACAACAAAACCCTGTCGCAGCAGATCGTGACCCAGCGTCTTAGCTACGGAACGGGCTTTATCTTCGGCCTGCTCAACGGTGGCACGTTTAACAACCGGGGCGTCGAGCTTCAATTAAAAGGGTCGCCGGTTAAGAAGGCGGATTTTGGCTGGGATGTGATTTTAAACTTTACGAAGCTGAAAACAGATGTTAAAAACCTGCCAGCAGATGTCCCGGAATATTATAACTCCGATACATGGGTATACCTCAATGCCCGCTCCAGTGCTTTTGTGAATAATCTCCAGTCGTATTTTCCCAGTGATAACCCGGCTTACCGGAGCTACAACTTTAACTATTACCAACGGGGAAGCGGCTCGGCAACCGCTATCGGCGGTTACAGTTATGCCCGCAACAAAAACGGGGATATTCTGGTCAATCCCGCCAATGGATTGCCCATTACGAACGCTAACTTTCTGCCCATTGGCGACCGGAATCCTGATTTCAGCATTGGTTTAACTAATTCGTTCCGTTACAAATCATTGAGCCTGTCATTCCTGCTCGACATCCGCAAAGGAGGTGATGTGTTCAACGGTACGGCCATGTATCTCTGGCGCAATGGCCTGAGCAAGAAATCGCTGGATCGCGATACGCCTGTCGTATTTAAGGGTGTACTGCGTGATGGTAAAGAAGACTCGGGTACGCCAACGCCAAACACAATTCAGGTAATACCATCGCTACGTTCGACCGATTATTACAACTCGATCCCAGAGTCAGAATTTGTTGAGAAAGACATTAACTGGCTTCGTCTGCGCGATGTAACGATTAGCTATGTGCTGCCGTCGTCGGTGCTGAACAAGGGGAAGGTTTTCAAGCAGGCCAGTGTTTTCGTGAACGGTACGGATCTATTTCTACTGACGAATTACACCGGAGCTGACCCGAACGTAAATGGCACAACGGCAACCTCAGGCGGTGTCGGTGCAGCTGGTATCGACTATGGTACGCTGTCTGTTCCCCGCGGTTTATCAGCAGGTTTCCGAATTGGATTCTAGAAATGGAATGTGGAGTCGATTGTCCATTTTCTGACTGAGGTAAAGTAGAAAACCGCTGAATACCGAAAATGGCCAATACAATTCCACAGCTAAATCCGACACTATAAACGTCATAACATCAATGAAACGACTGACAATTCTCACGTTACTACTGGGCCTGCTTACGCTAAGTAGCTGTGAAAAATACCTCGATATTAACCGTGACCCTTCGAATCCGCAAATTGCAGAGGGCTACGTCTTATTGCCACCCATGTTGGGCAATCTGGCCTTTGCCGAACAATTCGACTCCCGCTTTATCGGCAAATACATCCAGAACTGGGGCGAAGCCACAGCTAATGATACGTGGGATCGGATGGGTTATAATGCGGGTTCCGATAATGCCGGTAACATCTGGCGGACGCATTACTGGAATCTTGGCGCAAACATCCAGCTCATGCTGGACGATGCCACGGCCAAACAAAAATGGGATTACAGTGGTGTCGCAAAAGCCATGTTTGCCTGGAGCTGGCAGACGACTACCGACTACCACGGCGAAATTATTCTGAAAGAAGCCTTCGAGCCAAACCGTTATGTGTTCGATTATGACACGCAGGAAGAAGTATATGCGTATGTTCAGAAGCTGGCCAATGACGCGCTGACCGATCTTAACCGTACCGATGGCAATGTGTCGCAGGCATCACTGGCGCGGGGCGATCTGACCTATGGTGGCGATCGCAGCAAATGGATCAAGTTCGTTTATGGTGTATTGGCTCGTAATGCCAACCACATCAGCAACAAAAGCACATACAAACCCGACGCCGTCATTGACTTCTGTAATAAGTCGCTGGCCAGCAATGCCGACAACTTCAACGTCCCATTTACAGCAGGTGGCAATTCGGCTCTGGCAAACTTTTTTGGTCCTTCCCGAAGCAATCTGGGTACCTATCGGCAAACGGATTTTCTGGTGAGCCTGCTGGATGGCCGTGTTTTTAAAGGGGTTGTCGATCCACGTCAACCCATTTTGACGACTGCATCTCCCGATGGTGTTTATCGCGGTGTTACGCCAACGCAGGGCGACCCCAACAACCTGAATGGCAATACCAAACGCATTCCAACCTTCTGGGGCGAATTACCGAACCTGGTCGTAGCAGGCACCACGCCGGGTAAGTACGTTTACAAAGACGGTGCGCCATTTCCAATCCTGACGTACTCCGAAATCCAATTCATTAAGGCAGAAGCCGCGTTTATAAAAGGCGATAAGGCGATGGCACTGAGTGCTTATCAGGCCGGAATTGGGGCTGCCCTCGACTATGCTGGTGTGGCTGCGGCCGATAAGGCAAAATACCTGGCCAGTGCAGCGGTAGCACAATCGGCATCCGATCTGAAAATCAGCGACATCATGCTGCAGAAATACCTCGCCTTAGTCGGGCATGGTATCATCGAAACCTGGGTCGATATGCGCCGTTATCGCTATGCACCAACTGTTTACACCGGTTTCACACCGCCATCAACAGAGCAGCTTTTCCCTGATAACAACGGAAAAATTGCCTATCGGGTACGGCCGCGTTACAATTCAGAGTATGTCTGGAACCGGGCATCGCTGGACAAATACGGCGGAAACGCACTTGATTATCACACCGTTGAACCGTGGTTTATCCAGAAATAAATTGGGTGGTGTCGATTTTCTGGAATCGACACCTGCTTAAGCAAACTAAGACAGGTACTAATAAAAGCCGATACCACGTCAACATGAAACATATTCTAAAATCAATATTGCTCTTTAGCACAGGCCTGCTATTGCTCGCGTGTGGCGATGAAGCTAATTTTTTGGATTCAGTAGCTCCCTCAGCAGGTGCCCGGGTGAAATTTTATAACCTGGCCCCCGACGTGACAGGAGTCGATATTTACGTAAACGATCAAAAATTTTCGGGCGTAAATACCGTACCACCAGCCACGTCGCTTCCACTGAGTTACACAAACTCATTTCCAAGTCTGGACTACGCTCGCGTAACCCCTGGCACCGCTAAAGTGAAAATTGTAGCACCTGCCAGCACCACTGCCAGTTCGGATGCAACATTGGCTACAACCGACCTTACGACTCAGGCCGATACATATACATCGGTGTTCTTCTACGGTAATGCCCCAACTTACAGCAGCCTGGTTCTGACCGATAACCTCACGGCAGCCGATCCAACTAAAGCCTACGTTCGCTTTATCAATTTGGTTTCGGGTGCCGATGCGAGTGCCACGTATGACCTTGCCATAAACGGTGTTGTTGTGGCAACCGGCATAGCGCCATTGAAAGGAGTCGCTACGTTCACGTCTATTCCGGCCATTGCCTATAATACCACTGCCGTTCCTGTTCAGCTTCGGACAGCAGGTACAACGACGGTTGTCGGTGCGGCAACGACTTTACAGCCATACGCTGGCCGATTCTACACATTTATCGCCAGAGGAAATGTTGGCGGAACAGGCGCGAGAGCAGTCGGCATAACGGCATCTACGAACCGTTAATCGTCCAGTAAACTTTCCAGGGTCTTCATGTAGATATGCATGAAGACCTTTTTTTATGCTGCCGTTTTCCTGATACTGTCCCATTTTCTGGCTATCCCTACTGATTCAACCAGAACGAATTCGATATCATTTTACTTCTCGTAGCTGGGTCATGTGGGTAGCGATTGGTTACAATCGTTAGTGCCCACTATATCATCGTATCAGAAATTGAGTAATCGGGCAATCCTGGTGGTCAATTATGTCGTAAGTACCACACGGGAAGTTGTATCCTTTAGCGCGTGGTTATTTCTGGGTAGTAAACAATCATGAGATCATCCGACTTTTGGCGAAGCTTTCTAGTAACTAAAGGGCAGTCCCGAATTGCGGTATATAGGTGAAACCTGTTAATTGATTATGATGCTTAGCGTTATAATACCAACACTTAACGAAGCCAATAACATCGGGCAACTGGTGCGCGACATTAAAACGTATGGCGGTCAGTATGTAATTGATGTGCTCGTCGTTGACGGAGGCAGCTCCGATCAGACCATAGAACGAGCGAAACAGGCAGGGGCCAGCGTTGTTGTTTCACCCCGGCCCGGACGCGCCTATCAGATGAATTATGGAGCCCAACTCACTACGGGCGATATACTTTATTTTGTCCATGCCGATATAAAAATCCACCCTGATTTTGTGGCCGATATTACTAATTCACTGGCAGATGGGAATGAGGCTGGGTGCTATCGGTTTCGTTTTGCGTCGTCTCATCCTTTATTACGGCTGAACAGTTATGGCACTCGCTTTCCAGGACTAATGAGTCGCGGGGGCGATCAAACGTTGTTCATTACACGGCCACTTTTTGACAAATTGGGTGGGTTTCGCGAACGCTACGTTGTCATGGAAGACTTTGATATTATTGCCCGTATACGGTCTATTGCCCGATTTTGCATTATTCCCAAGGATGTTATTGTCTCGGCCCGCAAGTATGAAGCGAACAGTTGGTTGCGTGTCCAGATAGCTAACCTAACCGCATTTTCACTATTTTTTATGGATGTGTCGCCAATGCGAATTGCCCGCACGTATAAACGGATGCTGAAAAATGTATAGAAAATGAAGTAGAACAGAAACAGTTTGTGCCCTGCACTTTAGATCATGCATTGATAAGCGTATGAAAACAGTTTTACTGACGGGCGCTAACGGTTTTCTGGGTGGACATTTATGCCGGGAATTACTCCAGCGTGGTTATGCCGTCCGGGCGTTTGTTCGTCCAGGAAGTGACAACCGCGCGCTCGACGGATTACCATTAGATATCTGGACGGGCGATCTTCGTGAACCAGCGAATGTACGGGCTGCTACTTATGGTTGTGATTATGTTATTCATGCTGGTGCTTTGGCGCAGGTTAATCCAGCCCGTTCACGAACAGTTGTCGATAGTAACATTGGCGGTACGGCAGCCGTTTTAGCCGCTGCCGTGCAGGCCGATATTGAACGGCTGGTCTTTATAGGAACGGCCAATGTCTTCGGATTTGGTCCCAGGAATAATCCCGGCGATGAAACACTACCTTATATGGGAGCTCGCTATGGCCTGGATTATATGGATAGCAAACGAGCAGCAACCGATCTGGTCCTTCAGGCGGTTCAAAGCGATGCACTTCCGGCAGTACTCGTCCATCCGACATTTATGATTGGCCCTCTTGACTACAAAATCACATCAAATTCGCTGCTCCTGGCTCTTTATCGACGGCAAGTGGCAGGCATTCCGGTTGGCGGAAAAAATTACGTTCATGTCGCTGATGTCGCCACCGCAACGGTGAATGCCTTAACAATGGGGGCCGTTGGCGAATCGTATATTCTGGGCAATGAGAATTTGAGCTATCGCGATTTCTTTTCGCTTGTGGCCGATGTATCAAAAATAAACAAACCTGCCTTCTCTATTCCTCCCATACTGACTACATTAATTGGCCAGTTTAGTGAAGTACAGCATCGGTTACTTGGGCATCCAACCCGTCTTAATTCAGCGATGGCGATGGTCGCCAATGACGGCCACTATTTCCGTGTAAAAAAAGCAATTGATACACTCAACTTACCCCAGACTCCAATCCGGGTCGCTGTTAAGCAGGCTTTTGACTGGTTCCGAGCCCATAATTACCTCTAAACGGTTGAACATTGCCACTAACCCACCCTATCATCTCTGAGCAGCAGAAACTCAAAAAAAGTAGCTCTGGGGCATCCGCTCTTTTTGCCGCGAAAGTAGCAATAGTCACCGGTTCCGAATCAGGAATTGGTCGTGCCACAGCCCGTGCACTCTGCCAGCAAGGGGCTAGTGTGATGCTAAATGGCCTGCATCCTGAACGACTGGAACAAACCCGAATTGACCTTCAACGGGAAGGGCATCAGGTGGTTAGTTGCCTGGCAGACGTGACTGATTTCGCCCAGTGTGAATTACTGATTTCGACGACCGTAAAGGCATTTGGCCATATTGATATCCTTGTTACGAATGCGAGCATATCGATGCGAGCCTATTTTGTAGATCTCGCACCGGGTATTTTTCAACGTGTATTAGACAGCAATGTCTATGGCTCGGTCTATCCGCTTCAAGCCGCACTCCCCTACCTTATCCAGTCTGCCGGAAGTGTCACATTCATTTCGAGTATCTCGGCGCTGAATGGAATGCCTAGCGGTTCAGCCTATTGTGCCGGTAAAGCCGCACTTGTCAATCTGGCGCATACGCTACAGCTCGAGCTTCATCCCACGGGCATTCATTTTGGTGTGGTTCACATTGGTTTTACCGAGAATGACCCCGACAAACGGGTACTCGACGGCAATGGCAACCCCGTGCCCATTGCTTATCGAAATCCACGCTGGCAAATGACCCAGGCTGAAGTAGCCCAGGCCCTGTTAAAGCATATTCGTCGACGACGAAAAAAAACGATTCTCTCGCCCGCGGGTAAACTCAATTACTTCATGAATCGGTATTTTCCACGCCTGGCCGATCGTATTGTTCTATGGACAATGAAAAACTGGGCGCGCTTCTATGAATAAAGCGTTACCGCTTCACGAATCGTTGACGCAAGACACGGTTATCTGTTGTTCGGACTTCCAGTATATAGATTCCGGCTGGCAATGCCGACACGTCAAGCTGATTTATTGCACTCGTTGACTGGCTTACGTGGTGGCCCTGCATTGTATATACCATGACCTGCGCGATTTTGGCACTGCTGTTGATACGAATAGTCAAATCACGATCAGCAGGATTAGGCGACAGGCTGAGTTCATCGCCGGTTAAAGTAGCTTCATTAAGAACAGCTATTAGTTTAGAGTAGCTTGTTTTACCATCAAGGTCGACCTGTTTCAGTCGGTAATAGTTCCAGCCAGCCATAGGCACTTCATCGGTGAAGGAATACTGCTGCTTTGCATCACTTGTGCCTTTTCCCTCGACACGGCCAATCAGTTGAAACGACTCAATATCAGCACTACGCTCAATATCAAAATGTGCATTATCATGTTCTAATGACGTTGCCCAGGTAATTGCCACTGTTTTTGACTCTGTATAGCGGGCATTGAAGCCGGAGTAAGTGACGGGGAGGGGAATATCTGTGCCCTGTACAGTTACCATGTCGAAGCGATAAGTACCGCTTGTACTATATGCACCACTAACGCCTTCATAAGCAGTTCCGCCACTACCACTCATTGTCGAAACGACACGAAAACGAGCATTAGCATTGTTATTTAGTGCCGTAATTGATGAGAAATCATACGTGTTACCATTAACCCAGGTAGTAGCAGACCCTATTGTAAGGGTGCTAAAGTCGACAAAGCTAACCCCTCCATTTATGGAGTACTGGATCGTGGCCAATTTTGCGGCTGATGCACTCAGGCGAAGGTCAAACGAAAGTTTTATGTTCTGCTTGCCAGCCGTTGATACTCGTATCTCGAGGCCTGCGCTTTTGTTGTTTGTTCCCGGTGCAGGAAAGGATGCCAGGTTATCCCCGGAATTTAGAAGTAATGCGGGATCAGAGCTTCCTGCTCCACTGTTAAATGCCGTTGTAGTTCCGCCAACATTGACTACGGTACCCGTTCCTACAGAAGGCGTTGTCGTCCCAAGCCCAAGCAGTCCGTTAAAGTTCCATTGGGTGATTATCTGTGCCTGTACAGCCAGCGTTAAAAACGAAAAAATGATTACTAGATAAAAATGCTTCATAGAACAAACAATAGTTTATAAACTAATTAAAGTCAAATGTATAAAAATATATATTATCTTACTCATATCAAGATTATTTTTTGTAAAAAATAATTAATTATTAGGCACAAAAAAAGCTCCTGACGTTGAAGTCAGGAGCTTTCAATCTCTATTCTGCTTGTAGCAAAAACTAAGCTACAGTTTCCAGTTCTCTGTTCACTTTACGACTACGTGAACGATCAGCCGGTTTTAAGCGAAGCAGAATGCGTTCTTTAATGCGCATCCAGCGTTCATATAATTTAGATTCTTTCAGAAAATTCCACTTTTCTGTTTTCTCTTCCTGCTTATGCTCTTCCGGATCATAAAGCATACCGGTACAGAGACAATGCTTGCGGTTAGTGCGGGTCAGAATATCGAAATTAGCGCAAGTCTGACATCCTTTCCAGAATGCCTCATCACCTGGCAACTCACTAAGTGTCACGGGTTGGTATCCTAGATCAGAGTTGATTTTCATCACGGCCAGACTAGTCGTAATACCAATAATCTTGGCATCCGGAAACATTGTCCGGGAAAGTTCGAAGGCTTTCCCTTTGATCCGTGTAGCGATACCACTCTTGCGATGTTCAGGATGAACAATCAGACCGGAGTTCGCCACGAATTTACCGTGCTCCCATGTCTCGATGTAGCAAAACCCAACCCAATCACCCGAAAGGGTCATGGCAATAATGGCTTTACCTTCGAGCATTTTCTCCATAACGTAAATGGGTGAACGCTTGGCGATACCGGTTCCCCGGGCTTTCGCGCTCTCTTCCATTTCATGGCAGATTGTTTCAGCTAACCGCAGATGATTTTCATTGGCGACCTGAACAATGTATTGATCGTTTACTATTTCTGGCGTAATCATCGTCGTTAATAAGGCGGTTAGTTAACCGCAAACGGAGACGGCGTAATCCGTGCTGTTTGTTAAGATGAAAAATTGAGAAAAAGGCGGAAAACGTTTACCACATAGGCAAACAAAATGAAATGGTCCTTTCGGACCTAAACCGAAATGGCGTAGTATGGAAGAAGGTCGGTATGTATACGAGCTTAGCCATCGGTTTTTCGCTGAAAACGCGGACAATGTTAGAGAGATTATCCGGGTCTTGCAATAGAATAACGGTTTTTTTTTAAGATAGTTCGGCAACGGTCAAAACATTATCATTAATTGCTGTTCATACGCATCGCTCCACGAATTTCTGTCTGTTAATCAGCTTCATTTACTTATTATCGTAGCCCAAAAACTTTTATTAACTTACGTTCTAAGGCTTATTAACCCTTTCGACACGCTGGCCAACTTTAAGCGAAGGCTTTCTATTCTTCAATCTTACTGATTCCTTTACAAAGGTGTAGTGTAGCAAAAAACGGACCTATCCTCACTTTAGTATAAAGGAATGGTAAAATTGACCTGATCGCCGTACTTGATTATGGAGGTAACCACCTGTTTGACGATCTGAATCACACCAACGGTGGGACTCCTCGTGCTAGTATAGATGCGATTCGTGACTACTTTAGGAATAATAAGCTTCCGATTATGCCGATTACACGTCTACAGCATGAGTTACTGTATACTGGTTTAACCAGTGTTTTTGGTGAATTTGATGATCGCTTTTTTGCTTTAATTGAGCCTAAACTTCAGTGGGTCGAGATGAGCGGGGGCGATGTGCTCTTTAATCAAAATGATCCCGGTGATGCCATGTATTTTGTGAGTAGCGGACGATTACAGGTTTTCGTGGACGATAGCGATGGAAACCCCAGGCGAATCGGCGAAGTCATGCGGGGTGGAATCGTGGGCGAAATGAGTATTCTGGCCAATGAGCCTCATTGGGCTACCGTCATTGCCTTACGCGATAGTGTCCTGATAAAGCTCTCGAAAGAGGTTTTTGAGCTACTCATCGCGGCCTATCCAAAGGTGGCGATGAACCTGAGCAAACGAATAATTGAGCGGCTTAAGTTCGCTCATCTTCCGCAGAAATCCATTAAGAAACGGGCCAATATCTGTCTGCTTGCCCTTCATGAACATATTGATCTGGAGAAAATAGGCCATGCTTTAGGTCAGGTACTCCAGCAGAAAAGTACCGTTTACATTGCATCCAGTAAACTGGCGAATCAGCTATTTCAGAACGATATAGCCCAGACGGCTAAAATTGACTGCGAAGAAAACTGGCAACTTTCCAACTGGCTCGATGAACAGGAATTGCAGCATGATTTTTTGATTTTGCTGGCCGACAAACCGGCGCATCATGAACCTTATAGCGAGTGGACACGGCGGTGTTTACGTGAGGCTGATGAAATCGTGCTGATTGCCGATGCCCAGCAATCTCCCCAATTGACCGATGCCGAAAAATACCACCAGCCGGGGCGCTTGGTAACTGACCCCATGCAGACACTGGTGCTGGTACACCCCGCCAATACGGTTACTCCCCGCCATACCGCCGACTGGTTGCATCACCGGCCACTGGTAAAACAGCATTATCATATTCGGCAGGGGTTATCCCGTGATATAAGTCGTCTGGCCCGACTGCTTAGCGGAACGGCCATCGGACTTGTCCTGGCTGGGGGTGGCGCTAAGGGGTTTGCGCATCTGGGCGTATTAAAAGCCCTTCAGGAGTTCAATATTCCGGTTGATTTTGTGGGCGGTACCAGTGTAGGTGGTCTTCTGGCAGCTTCCGTCTCGTTCGATCAACCGCTGGATATTATGCGGCAGCATTTGAAAAAAGCAGCATTTTTTAATCCAACCAAAGATTATAACTGGCTACCGTTGATTTCGCTTATCCGCGGGAAACGAATCGACCAGATGATTCAGGATACGGTCAGGGCTTTTATCGGACATTCAGAAGCGAATATTGAAGATATGTGGCTGACCTTGTTTACGGTATCGAGTAATTACACCCTGGCTCGCGAAGAGATCCACTCGCGGGGGCCACTGGTAAAATACCTGAAAGCGACGACAGCTATTCCGGGCGTATTTCCCCCGGTTATCGATGGCGACAATCTGCTGGTCGATGGTGGGATGTTCAATAATTTTCCGGTAGATGTCATGAGCCGAATGCCGGTCGGCAAAGTGATTGGCGTTGATTTGAGCATCGATAAACTCCATAAGATGACTATCGATACCATACCAAGCCCAACTGAACTGTTGCGCGACCGGCTCCGTCCCAAAAAGCTGCGAAAATACCGGCTTCCTTCGTTACTCGCGATTATGCTCAATGCCACACTATTGAGTAGTGCCGCCCGACGCAACGAAACCAAACAGCACCTGGATCTTTACTTTAATCCCGATGTAACTCAATTTGGGCTGATGCAGTGGGCTTCGTTCGATAATGTAGTAGATATGGGTTATGAGCACGCCAAACGCATATTACTGCAAATGACCGAAGCTGAACGGGAGGCTTTTCGGGGATAAATTCGTCCTTATGTCCTGTCGGTCCTGATACATAAAGACGACGAATACAAGTCTCCAGTCAGTAGCTAAAGGTCGGCGATACGGTTCGGCTGGCGGCCGGTTCGGCAAAAGCATCAGATTGCTGCCCATAGAGCTACTGATTTAACTTACTGTAAATCAGAAGCAATAAATCTACCTTCACAACCTGCCAGCCATTCATCTTTAGATAAATCGTACTACTGTTACCGGAACCAGGTGATTCAACTTTCAGATTTGGTAAGTAGCTTGCAGTACTACCGGCCGTACTGTTATGCTACATCTCCGTAAATCCCTTTTCCGTATCCTCGAGACCTCGGCTGGCAAGCGTCGGGGAATCAGTTTGATCTTCAACCTGCTGCTGATTACCATTATTACGCTAAACGCACTTGCGATCGTACTTCATACTGTTCCGGAATATAATCAGCGTTTTGCCCGATTATTTTACGATTTTGAAGTGTTTTCAGTCGGGTTCTTTACCGTCGAATATTTGTTGCGCATATGGGTCTGCGTCGAGAATGAGAAGTATCATCATTGGTTCTGGGGACGGCTGCGCTACATTTTCTCTACCGCAGCCCTCATCGACTTTCTGGCCATTTTCCCCTTCTACTTTACCTTATTTGCCACTGATCTTGCCATCGTGCGGATTCTGCGGTTATTCCGAATTTTTCGTCTGTTTCGTATCTCGCGCTATTCCCACGCCTTCCGCATGATACAGAGCGTTGTCAATGACAAAAAAGAAGAACTGATCTTGAGCACAATACTTGTCATTTTCATGCTGATCATTGTCTCCAGTGTCATGTATTATGTCGAACATTCGGCCCAGCCCGACAAGTTTTCGAGCATTCCGGCTACCATGTGGTGGGGTGTTACGGCGATGACAACGGTTGGTTACGGTGATATTCATCCAATAACCCCGCTTGGAAAATTGCTGGGTGGTATTGCGGCTATTGTCGGAATTGGACTGTTTGCTTTACCAACCGGTATTTTAGTATCAGGTTTCAATGAACATATCCGTGTTCAGAAGAAACCAAGAATAACCTACTGCCCTCATTGTGGAAAAGAGATCGTCAATCATTAATCGATGGCAGAATAGCCAGTTTCGTAGACCGCAAAACAGGGATTTCATACTATTTCTGTCCTATTTTGATGATCGGATGACAGGCCTGCAAAAATCACGTTCATAGTACCAGAGGCCCTATTCTGGGTCATCTGCCATGAATAAAACAACGCTTGCCGACAGAGAATAATCGAGCAAACAGGGCCATCTGACCCAATCTCTCGTTTGAAATCCGGCCTGACCTTGCTAACTTTGAGTATGGAAAATTTCGTGGTCTCGGCCCGCAAGTACCGTCCTGCCACCTTCGACACCGTCGTAGGACAGGAGCACATTACCACCACACTTAAAAACGCCATCAAGACCAATCACTTAGCGTCGGCGTTTCTATTCTGTGGGCCGCGTGGAGTCGGCAAGACAACCTGCGCCCGTATTCTGGCCAAGACAATTAATTGCCAAAATCTAACTGCCGAGGGTGAAGCCTGCGATACCTGCGAGTCATGCGTGAGCTTCAACCAAAGTGCGTCGTTCAATATTCACGAACTGGATGCGGCTTCGAATAACTCCGTTGAAGACATTCGTAATCTGATCGATCAGGTTCGTTATCCGCCCCAGTCGGGTAAGTATAAGATTTACATCATTGACGAGGTGCACATGCTCTCGTCGGCGGCTTTTAATGCCTTTTTGAAAACACTGGAGGAACCCCCCTCCTACGCTATTTTCATTCTGGCAACGACCGAAAAGCACAAAATTCTGCCGACAATTCTGTCACGATGCCAGATTTTCGACTTTAACCGAATTCAGCCGCAGCATATCGCCAGCCACCTTGCCCAAATCGCCGAAAAAGAAGGCATCGTGGCAGAAAGTGAAGCGCTTGACCTGATCGCACAAAAAGCCGATGGTGGTCTTCGCGATGCGCTGTCGATGTTCGATCTGAATGTCACGTTCGCTGCCGACCGAATCATCCGGTATAAGGAGGTGCTGGATAATCTGCACATCCTCGATTACGACTACTATTTCAAACTGACCGATCTGCTGCTGTCGGGTAATCTACCGCAGAGTCTGCTTACGGCAGACGAAATACTGCGCAAAGGGTTTGATGGTCACCAGTTTGTGGTTGGTTTATGCCGCCACTTCCGCGATTTGCTGGTTTGTAAGGATGCGGCAACCGTTCAGTTACTGCAAGTGACCGAGAACGTTCGACGGCAATACCTCGACCAGTCGGCACGGGCCCCTATGTCATTTTTGCTGTCGGCGCTGAGCCTGGGCGGGCAGTGTGATATGAATTACAAACAAGCCAAAGACCAACGGTTACATACCGAACTTTGGCTGATGAAACTGGCCAATCTGCGTAACCTGCTCAACTGGGACGCCGTACCTGAGTTACCGCACAATGGCTCACTAGCCAGCGAACGTTCTACTGCCGATCAGCCGGCAGATGAAAAAAAAAACAGCGATCCAATTCACGAACAGCCCATTCAGTCAGCAGCTAGTATCGGCCAACTGATCGAGCAGCACCCAATTACCAGCGAACCCATTAATGGTTACAGGACTGCCCCGCCAACAAACGGCACCAATGGAACTGCATCTACAGGTAGCCATACAAACGGGAATACAGCCGCAGGAAATGCATCAACTACCGATACGGCTACCCTGCCAAACCCTTCTACAATAAAGCCAAAGATTGCTCCGCCAACACGCCCGGCCACGAGCCGTCTTCGGTCAACAGTTGCGCTTACTACCGGGCCTGTTCAGCCTGCGGCAGAAACGGCAGAAGAAGTTGTTGTAGCCGCACCCAGTCGGCCAGATAAACCATTCAGTCTGGAGGAGTTACAGGATTCCTGGCTAACATTTGCCAAAATCCGGCACAGCCAGAATGATTCCGCTACGGAACAGTTGGTATTGAATCGGACGATAACGCTCGATGGCACTACTATTCATATAACGCTGGACAACACGTTGCAGGTCGGCTACCTCACCGAACTAAAGCCCGAATTGCTTGGCTACCTGCGCACCGAACTACAGAATAGCAGGATCCAGGTTGAACACACAGTGATGGTTCAGGAGGTTAAGAAGATGATTTACAGTTCGCAGGACAAATTTAATTACCTCGCCGAAAAAAATCCGGCCCTGCATGAACTCAGAAAAGTGTTGAATCTGGAGGTTGATTATTAATCCAAACCGGGATTTAACTGATTCTAAGATTTACAGGAGTTTGTTAGTCTCTTTCCTGAATACGTGAATAAAGCTAAATCCGATTAATCCTAAAATCACTTAAATCCCGGTTCAGACAGGCTAAACGCTTCTGCTGGATTATCGACCAGAATCTGTTTCCAGTCGTTTTTCGTGAATCCCTGTTTATTCAGGGTAGGCATAAGCCGTTTAAACAGGACTGTATAATCCCGGTCAATGGAGCCTCCATCTGGTTTCGCAGGATCATACCAGCCCGCATCGTGCGAAAGGAGCGTCCGGTGAAGAAATCGGTTTTCTTTCATCAGCAATAGTGTTTCGGCATATTTATCCACATTGCTGTTGTCTAAACCGTCCAGGCTAACCCAGGCACCTTCCCGAACAAAACGGGCGTAATGAACTGAATTACTGCCCTGCGCATGAACCCACACAAATGCATCAGGCCGAACACCTTCCTTTTTCAGGATAGCTAACTCCTCAAAAGCGGGGACGTAAGGACCTGTATGCGAGCAGATGGTCAGACCTGTACGTTTGTGCGTACGGGCAGCCGCCATGACGAGCTTCCGGTGAAGTTCCGACAATGATCCGGGGTTAACGCCGATTTTGATAAACCCCGGCCGAACACCTGTCCCGTCAATCCCCCTCTCAAAATCAGCGACCCAGCGTTCGGCCAGTTGGTCGGCGGTTTCGGTTAGGCCATGAGCCGGTAAAAATTTATTATCGGACGCTCCATAATAACCCGTATTCGTCAGTATCCGGACGCCCGACTGCTGTGACAGCTGTTTTAATAAAAGTGGATCTTTACCCAGGAAAGATGGGGTACAATCCAGTATGGTCTGACAACCCAACTGTTTCAACTCCGTCAGATGAGGTAGCATTTTTGCAACGACCTCACTTCGATTCCAGCGATCCGGACTAATCCTGTCCGCGCCAATAAAGTCTACCAGCACGTGTTCATGAATGAGTGTCAGACCCATAGCCGATGCCGATAACGGTCCCGTTACGGTCTGAACCATCCGTTTGGGTTTGCGAACAAACAACAGGCCAGCCAGCGAGCTTTGCAAAAACGAACGACGAGAGTACATGGTCTAACAGTGAAAGACAATCAATACAGGGTCAGTCATAAAGTGTAAAGCCGTGCCACGGTTGAGCATCATTCACGGATGAACCGTGGCACGGCTTTACACTTTATGACTGACAGAAGATTCTGCACAGAACAAGTCAATCATTGGCCTGTTTTACCTATATGCTTTCGCTTCCCGGATCAACGACTTATATTCCCCAACAGCCAACGCTTTTTTATAGTATTGTCTGGCCCGGTTCCGATCGTTGGAACGAGCGGCAATCCGGGCAATTCCGCTATAGGCAAAGGCATGATATTCCTTCGTATAGGACTCACTGAAGGGTAATTTAAGCGCAGCCTCGTAGAACTGGGCAGCCGCTTTATCATCTTTATCAGCATATTCGGCCAGCATACCCTCGAATGTATTGACAGCCAGTGGTACGAGCTTATTGGGCATTTGCTTCAACCGTTGCACGTAAAGTCGCGCTTCGGCATACCGCCCCGACAGCAATAAAGACTCTGCGTTGATCATACCAAACAACGGGTTATTTGGGTATTTATCGGCCAGGTATTTCGTGTAAACAACCGCCCGGGCGGGGTTCATCTCATGCTTAAGGTAGATATGAGCCAGGTAATAATTGGCCACTGGTCGCATAAACATACCTTTTTTGCTGGCCACGTCCATCTGTTTCAAGCCTTGTGCCATATCGCCATCCTGAAAAAAAAGCATGAACGGCCGAACAACCGAATGATCCATCGGGTAGCGTTCTATATAATAATTGTATAGACCCGACGTGAAATGAAAATCGGGGCTCTTATTCACTAAGGCGAAACCCGTCCGTAGAAAACTATACGCTTTTTTCGACTCACCGACAGCTTTCAGAGACTCGCCTTTGTTATTATACAGCGAAGCCAGGTAACTGTGGGCCGTCAAGGCAAAAAACACGCCTTCCGGATCATCTTCGTTTTTATCAAGCATCTTCTTAGCCAGTTCCAGCCCCTGATTAGCTGCCTGAACGAATTGCGCTGTAGCCACTTTATTTTCGTGAAGGGGCAAATATTGCAACTCCAGTTCAGTAGCTTTAAGAATGGGACTGACGGGGTGCTGTGGATAGCGGGACTGAATCTGCCGAATTAACCCATCGGCTTCCGAAAACTCGAAATTATAGATATGATCCAGCGTTTTCAGAACAGTTTGTTGGAGGCCCGAGTCAGTTAAGGCCTGAGCCCGCATCAGTAGCGGCAGGCACAACAGGCTGAGAAAAAAAAGGATATTTTTCAAGATCAATACTATTGGAGTCAAGAACCATCGTTTGATTCTATACAAGCAGGACCGTACTTTTGTTAACGGCGTATTATCTAACGAGGGCTATACGCAAAAGTTTTACCATGATTTATTACGAACAGTTTGTGCTGGACAATGGCCTGCGGGTGTTTGTTCATGAAGATGAATCGACGCCCATAGCGGCTGTTAATATTCTCTATAATGTTGGTTCCCGCGACGAAGATCCGTCACGCACAGGCTTTGCCCACTTGTTCGAGCACCTGATGTTCGGCGGATCACGGCACATACCGAGCTACGATGAACCGTTGCAGAAGGTCGGGGGCGAAAACAATGCCTTTACCAGCCCCGACATTACGAATTATTACATCACCCTTCCGGCTGCTAATCTGGAAACGGCTTTCTGGCTCGAATCAGACCGAATGCTGGGCCTTTCTTTCGATCCACAGGTGCTCGATGTTCAACAGAAAGTAGTGATCGAAGAATTTAAACAGCGGTATTTGAATCAGCCTTATGGCGATGTATGGCTGAAACTGCGACCGCTGGCCTACCAACAGCATCCCTACCGCTGGGCAACTATTGGCAAAGACATCAGTCATATTGAACATGCCACACTGGACGATGTGAAAGCATTTTTCTTTAAATATTATCTGCCCAATAACGCGATTCTGGTGGTGGCAGGCAACGTAACCGTTGAGCAGATCAAGCAGTTATGCAAGAAGTGGTTTGAGCCGATTCCAGCGGGCGAGCAGTACATCCGACAGTTGCCGTCGGAGCCGATCCAGACCGAAGCCCGAAAGCTGGAAACATCGGCAAAAGTGCCCTTAAATGGCTTATATAAAGCCTACCACATGCCCGGTCGTTTTGATCTTGATTTCTACCGTACCGATCTCCTGAGTGATATGCTTGGCCGGAGTAAATCGTCACGACTCTATCAGAAACTACTGCGCGACAATCCATTATTCAGCAACGTAGGCGCTTACCTTACCTCGTCTATCGATCCTGGCCTTCTGGTCGTTCAGGGAACGCTGAATGCGGGTATTTCTCTCGAAGAAGCTGATGCAGCTGTCGAAGCCGTTATCCAGGAATTCGTTGAGCAGACCGTGCCAGAAGATGAGTTGGCCAAAGTGAAAAATCAGGCTGAAGCAACGCTTGCCTTTGCGGAAGTTGAACTGCTGAATCGGGCCATGAATCTTGCCTTCGCAGCCAATTCGGGAAATCCGGATCTTGTCAATGAGGAAGCTGCTCACATTCAGGCCGTCACCGCCGATGATGTACAGAGCATAGCTGGTAAGGTGCTGCAGAAAGAAAACTGTTCGACGCTGTATTACCGGGCTGCGTAAACGCTAAACGAACTATATGGAAACAACCTATAAACCCAAAGCACTCACTCCGGATGAATTGCAAGCCTTATCGCAGGAAGTCAGACAGGCGCTGACTGAACTTTATGGTGACCGTCTTGACCGGGTGATCTTGTTCGGCTCGTATGCAAGAGGGGATTTTCGCCCCGAATCTGATGTGGATTATATGGTTGTTCTATATGATAAAGAGGTAAAAGCAGGTAACGAAATTTGGTTTTTTGGCGAACGGGCAAGCGATTTAACGGACAAATTTGGGGTTTTTGTTTCGTTCAAGCCCGTATCACTGACAAAGTATATGTCTTCTGATCTGCTTTTCTACCAAAACGTTCGTCGTGAAGGCAAAACCTTATGAGTACAGTTGGGAATTATATGTTAATTGCTGAAGACTGCTTACAGGAGGCAATTATTTTATATCAGAATGGGAAATTCCGAGGAGCTTGTGGTAGAGCCTATTACGCTTACTTTGATGCGATTCGAGCCTTACTCGCAACTAAACGTATTACAACAAAATCGCATGCTGCCGTACGTGGGCTGTTTAGTGCTAATTTCATAAAGGGCCATTTGTCAAAAAAGACTCGACTTTACTCAACGAGTTATTCGAATTATGTCAGACTGGTGAGTAGGATCCAGATGAAGACGTTTCAGAATCAGATGCCCAGAAAGCCATTGACATAGCATCCGAATTTCTCCTCCAGACCGAAGCCTATTTACGAGAACACGGGTTTACCTTATGAAAATACGAGTAGGACAAGGATACGACGTTCACCGCCTTGAATCAGGACGCCCCTTCTGGCTGGGAGGCATTCTGATTCCGAGTGCATTTGGACCCGTTGGTCATTCCGATGCCGATGTAGTATGTCATGTGTTGTGCGATGCGTTGCTGGGTGCTGCCAACATGCGAAATATTGGCTACCATTTTTCGGATAAAGACCCACGCTGGAAAGGTGTAGACAGCAAATTACTGCTGGCCGAAGTACTCAAAATGGTGCGCGGGGCTGGCTACGAAATCTCGAATGTGGATGTGACCGTCGTTTTGCAGGAGCCAAAACTCAATCCGCACATTCCGGCCATGAAAGTGTGTCTGTCTGAGGTTATGGCCATTCCGGAAGATGATATTTCAATTAAAGCAACCACCTCCGAGCACATTGGGTTTGTGGGGCGGGGCGAAGGTATTGCAGCTCATTGCGTGGCCCTTATCTTTAGGGGTTAGTTTGTAAATACAATCTGTCTATGAAGAACCTCCTCTACCTTCCGGCAATCCTGCTGACAGGATTAGTTGCCTGTGGTCAGCCTAAACCTGCCCAACCCGCCGAGCCCCTGGGCTTTGAAGAATATGATCCGGTTTCGACGCTAAAAGTGCCGGAACATAAACTAACACGCTCGAAATATCCATTCATCGATGTGCATAACCATCAGTATCAGATGGATAATGCCGATCTGAGCAAGCTGATTGCGCAGATGGATAGCCTGAATATGGGGTTGATGGTTAACCTGAGCGGACGCGGATTTAGCAGCAACGAAACCGAAAGCACTAAATTTTTCGACAATGCGCTGGCCAATGTTCAGAAAAGTAACCCGAAACGACTGGCTCTGTTTACGAACCTTAATTTCGGCGATGTGAACGATAAAGACTGGACAGCCAAGGCCGTAAAAACTCTTGAAGATGACGTAAAGAAAGGAGCCAGGGGGTTAAAGATCTATAAAAATCTGGGGTTCAGCGTTAAAGACGACAAAGGCAAACGCGTTCGGGTTGATGATCCTCGTCTTGACCCCATCTGGGCCAAATGTGGTGAACTGGGCGTTCCGGTCCTGATTCATACGGCCGATCCCAAATCGTTCTGGGACCCCATGGACCGCTACAACGAACGCTGGCTCGAACTGAAGCTCCACGCTGGTCGCAAACGCTCTCCGAATGATCCTGTCCCCTGGGAACAACTCATTGCCGAGCAGCACAATGTATTCCGCAAACATCCGAAAACTACATTCATTGCAGCACACATGGGCTGGTACCCGAATGACCTCAATAAACTCGACAGTTTAATGAAGGTTTTCCCGAACATGAATGTCGAGATTGGGGCTGTTATTGCCGAACTGGGCCGCCAGCCACGAGCCTCCCGGAAGTTCTTCGAGAAATATCAGGACCGGATTTTGTTCGGCAAAGACAGTTGGGTTCCGGCCGAATATGCGACTTATTTCCGCGTTCTCGAAACCGACGATGAATATTTTCCTTACCATAAAAAATACCATGCGTTCTGGCGCATGTATGGCATGGGGCTTCCCGATGAAGTGCTGAAAAAGGTGTATTACAAAAATGCCCTGCGCATTATTCCCGGTCTTGATAAAGGCCAGTTCCCGAAGTAATTTTTAAACGCACAGGTCGCAAAGGGCAGCGTTCATTAAGCTGAATGACTTTGCGACCTGTGCGCTATCCTTTGCTTGTAAGCATGAAAATCACCCAGATTGCCCTCTATCGCTTCGATATTCCGCTGAAAGCGCCAATTGCCATTTCACTGGGTACGATTGAAAACGCCCGGAACATACTAGTCGAAATTCAAACCGACGAACATATTACCGGTTGGGGCGAAGGGTCGCCTTTCTGGATGATCGTCGGCGAAACGCAGGCATCGGGCATGGCCGCTGCCGATGACATGGCCCGGCTGCTGATCGGTCGTGACCCGCTCGATATAGAAGGTTGTATCAATGCACTGACACGATACCTGCCCGGCCACCCGACTACGCGATCGGCGTTCGATATGGCTCTTTATGACATTGCTGCCAAAGCCGCCCGGATGCCGCTCTACCAATTTTTAGGCGGATCGAAACGACCACTCGTCACCGACGAAACGATCTATATCAATACGCCCGAACGGATGGTGGAAGATGCGCTTCGGATTCAGGAAAAGGGCGCAGATGCCATCAAAGTAAAGTTAGGCACCACATTGCAAGACGATATTAGACGCATCGAAGCCATTCGAAAAGCGATTGGCGATAGTATACCCATCCGCACCGACGCCAATCAGGGATGGGATGTGGTGACTGCTTCAGGTGTGCTCCGTGCTATCGGTAATTGGAATGTACAATACTGCGAGCAACCGATTAAGCGTCACGATATTGCCGGATTACGCCAAATTCGTCAGCTTTCGACCGTGCCGATCATGGCCGATGAAAGCCTGTTCGATTCGACGGATGCGATCCGGCTGGTACGTGAAGAAGCCGTTGATTACTTCAATATTAAACTCTCCAAAAGTGGGGGTATTTTTGAAGCCCTCAAAATCAACGCCATCGCCGAAGCCGCCGGTATACCCTGCATGATTGGGTGTATGTCGGAGTCACGGTTGGCATTAACAGCCAATGCCCATTTTGCTGCTGCCCGGCAAAACGTGCGTTTCTGCGACCTGGATGGCTGTTTTGAGCATGCCCATGATCCGATCTACGGCGGCATTACCTACAACGGTTATCAGATTACACTACCCGATACGCCCGGCATTGGCGCTGAAGTAGATACCGCATTCCTGGCAAAATCTGAGCGAATGACAATTAGTTAAAAATGAAGGGTCAACACGTTTCACTCTTCATGCATAATCCTTCATTAGATGACCATCACCACCGTCCAGTCTGAAGCTGATGTGCAGGGAATTCTGGCACTGCAACAGGCAAACCTCCGCAAAAATGTATCCGTCGAGGTGCAGGTCGATCAGGGATTCGTAACGGTCGAGCATGACCCCGCCATTCTGAGTCGCATGAATCTGGCGGCTCCAAGTATTATTGCCAAAGATGGCGAAACGGTAGTCGGTTACGCCCTGACGATGCTGCCTGAATTTGGAGCCGATGTTCCGGAATTATTACCTCTTTTCGGATTGATCGACACACTACAATACGACGGCAAACCCCTACGCGACCATGCCTGGTATGTAATGGGTCAGGTTTGTGTGGCGGAGGGTTATCGGGGACAACGGATATTCGACCGGATGTTTCAGCACCACCGCGATGTCTATAGCGATCGCTATCAGGTATTAATAACCGATATTTCAGCCAACAATATCCGCTCCCTTCGCGCCCATGCTCGCGTTGGCTTCGAAACACTACACGAATTCTACGATCCAGCCATTGGCGAAACCTGGGTGATTGTCTTGTGGGACTTCCAGAAGTGAAGTTAATCCAGATGAGCAATAATCTGTAACGTTCTGTTTTTCAGCATCAAATTATACTTACCAAACAAACGAACTCCTTCACGTTACTACCGCGATTTTGCCAAAAGTTTCGAATCATAGCCGGGCAGGCATTGGAGTAAACACAACCTTCAGGGTACTTTAGTTAATAAAGAACCGCTCGTCCACGTTCCAGATAATACAGAAAGGCATTCGCTGAAGAATACTAACAAACCTTTAAAACCAAACCGTCATGAATCCGCAAAAAACCGCCGTCGTCCTGATCGAATATCAGAACAATTTTACGTCGCCGGGTGGTAGCCTGCACGATGCCGTTAAGGGTGTAATGGAATCAACCAACATGCTGGCCAACACTCTCGATCTGGTCCAGAAAGCCCGTGAAGCCGGAGCCGTTGTTATTCATTCGCCGATTAGCTTTCAGGAAGGCTATTTTGAGATTACGAAGCATCCATATGGCATTTTGAAAGGTGTGGTCGACAGTCAATCGTTCCGGAAAGGTTCGTGGGGCGTTGACATTATCGACTCGCTGGCCCCACAGCCCGGCGATATTGTGCTGGAAGGTAAACGCGGTCTGGATGCGTTCGCCAGCACCAATCTTGACTTTATTCTTCGGAGTAAAGGCATCGAAACGATTGCGCTGGGTGGTTTTCTCACCAACTGCTGCGTGGAATCGACCATGCGTTCCGGCTACGAAAAAGGCTTTGAAGTCGTAACGCTTACCGACTGCACTGCCACCCTTAGCGAAGAAGAACAAAAATTTGCCTGCGCCAAAAACTTCCCCATGTTTTCTAAACCCATGACTCACGATCAGTTTTTAGATGAACTGACAGGTGAAGCTGTTCAGGAAGTAGAAACACGGGGTTACTCGGCCTGATTCTGCTTGAAATTCTACAGTTTCGGGAGACGCGACTGGTGCCGATAGATTAATGCGGTGCCAGTCGCGTTATTTTTAGTTGATTTATGAACAAATTCTGTTGACGAAACTTAGGTGATAGCTGCCATTCTCGTAAATGAGTAGGCATACACCCTCAGATTCTTATCAGAGAAGGCGCGTAAAACGTTCTGTTTCTGAACACGGCAGGAAAGAGCAGGAAAGTTCTCTCGTCATTACGTATCATCTTTACAAGTTACTGTCTTTTTCCCTGACCGGTGGGCGGTTGATCCGTCTGACATTTTCCTAAACCGTTTTTCTATGAATGCCATTTTGGGAGTTTTTTATCATGCTGTCGGCGGGTTTGCTTCCGGCAGTTTTTATTTGCCCTTCCGTAACGTTAAGCAATGGTCGTGGGAGAGTGCCTGGATTGTGGGCGGGGTGGCATCATGGATCATTGTGCCCTGGGTGATGGGGAGTTTAACCGTACATGGGCTGATTCCAAGTATCACATCGGCCAATAGCAATACCCTCTTCTGGACCTATTTTTTTGGCGTTCTTTGGGGCATTGGCGGATTAACCTTCGGCCTGACCATGCGATATCTGGGTATCTCTCTGGGTATGGCTGTAGCATTGGGTTATTGCTCGGCGTTTGGAACCCTTGTACCACCGATCTGGGACGGAAAAATAGATATGCTTCTCCACACCAGTACGGGTCATTACACACTGGGCGGAGTGGCGTTATGTCTGGCTGGAATTGCCGTTTGTGGCTGGGCTGGTGTCTTGAAAGAGCGGGAACTCAACCCGGCGCAACAAAAAGCCACCGTTGCCGAATTTAACCTCAAAAAAGGAATTATCGTCGCCACCATTTCGGGCATTCTGAGCGCCTGTTTCGCTTTTGCGCTGACAGCAGGAAAACCGATTGCAAAAATGGCCGTTACGAACGGAACCGACCCGCTCTGGCAAAACAATGCAATTTATCCGGTGCTGATGTTCGGTGGCTTTACAACCAATTTCATCTGGTGCATGATTCTAAATCGCCGAAATCGGTCATTCGGCGATTATACGGATAGTCAGACACCGCTGCTTCGTAACTACATCTGGGCAATGCTCGCCGGAACGACCTGGTATTTCCAGTTTTTCTTCTACGGCATGGGCGATAACTACCTGCCAGATGGCATTCGGTTTGCGGGCTGGACAATGCACATGGCCTTTATTATTACCTTCAGCACACTCTGGGGTTTAGTACTTTGGGAATGGCGGGGAGCCAGCCGCCGAACCTATAGCGTGGTGTTTGCTGGTTTACTATTGATTGTTCTGTCGACCGTATTAATCGGTCTGGGAACCCAGGCTTAATGAGCCTGTCGTTGAGTTTATTCACAGAAATAGGCCCGTTCATGCGCCATATTTCGTTATTTTCGTAGGTGATTTCATGTAAAAGATGAACGTAGGCTTATTTATTCCCTGTTACGTCGATCAATTTTATCCGAATGTGGGCATTGCCACACTACGCTTGCTCGAATCACTCGGTGTTAAGGTTGTGTTTCCAATGGAACAGACCTGCTGCGGTCAGCCAATGGCCAACTCTGGTTTCCAGAGTTTATCGGCCGGTTGCGACAAAAATTTTATCCGCAATTTCGCTGATTGCGACGTTGTTGTCGGGCCTTCCGGCAGTTGTGTCCTGCATTTAAAAGAGCACCTTCATTCCGACGAACAACCCGCGGAAGCAACCCGGTTACGCAACAACGTTTACGAACTCTGCGAATTTCTGACTGATGTTCTGAAAGTCGAAGAATTGCCCAAAGCGCGTTTTCCGCATCGGGTCGGGTTACATACCAGCTGCCACGGCCAGCGGGGTCTGAAATTGTCGTCAATGTCAGAACTGGTCGCGCCCAAGTTTTCGAAACCCGAACACTTGCTGAATCTGGTCGATGGCCTCGACCTCGTACCGCTCTCTCAGCCTGACGAATGCTGTGGCTTCGGTGGCACGTTCTGCGTGTTTGAAGAAGCGTTGTCATCCAAGATGGGAAAAGATCGCGTCGATGATCACCTCCGTCATGGCGCTGAAGTAATTACAGGTGGCGACATGTCGTGCCTGATGCAGTTAGAAGGCGTATTACGTCGTCAGAAGAGTCCGGTACGCGTGATGCACATTGCCGAAATTCTGACCTCAGGAAATTAAACAACAAACGAATGGATACTGCTTCTCCCAAACACGCCAAAGCCGCTGAGGCTTTCCTGCGTGACGAGGAAAATACAGACTGGCATAATGAAACACTCTGGTTTGTGCGCAGCAAGCGCGACCGGGCCGCTCAATCGCTGCCTGAGTGGGAGCAATTGCGTGAACAAGCCTCGCAAATAAAGGCACACACCCTCTCGAAGTTAGACGATTACCTGATCCAGCTGGAAGAAAATGCCCGGCAAAATGGCATTATTGTTCACTGGGCAGCCAACGGCGACGAACACAATCAGATCGTGCTGGATATAATGCGGAAGCATAAGGCTACCAAGATCGTCAAGAGTAAGTCCATGCTCACCGAAGAGTGTCATTTGAACCCTTTCCTGATCAAGGAAGGAATTGAGGTTATCGACACGGATTTGGGCGAGCGGATCGTGCAGCTTCGCAATGAGCCGCCGAGCCATATTGTTCTGCCCGCCATTCACCTCAAAAAGAAACACATAGGTGATCTGTTTCACATCCATTTAGGCACCGAAGCTGGAGCAACCGATCCGCAATACCTTACCGAAGCCGCCCGAATTCACCTTCGCCAGAAATTCCTGCTGGCTGATGTAGCCATTACGGGTGTCAATTTCGCCATCGCCGAAACAGGTGGTTTTGTTGTCTGCACCAACGAAGGTAACGCCGATCTGGGTGCCCATCTGGCCAAAGTTCACATTGCCTGCATGGGTATCGAAAAAGTCATTCCGCAGGCCGAACACCTTGGTGTATTCCTCCGATTACTGGCACGATCAGCTACAGGTCAGGCAGTAACGACCTACTCCAGCCATTTCCGGAAACCCGCGCCGGGCCAGGAAATGCACCTGGTACTGGTCGATAACGGCCGGACACGCCAGTTGGCAAGCCCCGATTTTCGCAACTCGCTGAAGTGCATTCGCTGTGGAGCCTGCATGAATACCTGCCCGGTCTATCGGCGCAGTGGCGGGCATAGTTACCATACGGCTGTTGCGGGGCCTATTGGCTCCATTCTTGCCCCAAACATCGACATGAAAGAGTATGCCGATTTACCTTTCGCGTCAACGCTCTGCGGCTCATGCACCAATGTGTGCCCCGTTAAGATCGACATCCATCAGCAGTTATATAAATGGCGGCAGGTATTGGGCGAAGCAGGCGCTGTGGAGTCTACCAAAAAGGTGGGAATGACCGGTATGGACGTTTTATTTAGTCATCCGTGGCTGTATCGGTTTGCCGGTCGGGCAGGGCGTTGGTTCATGCAGAAATTTCCGTCGCTGGCCAACAAACCCAGCCTGAATCCGTGGGCCATTCATCGCGATATGCCTAAGCCCCCCGAGCAGAGTTTCCGGGATTGGTATGCTCAACAAAACCAGAAAAAAAATGGCTAACCCAACCACCCGAGAAACCATTCTGGCCGCTATTGGCCGGGGCAAACCCGATTTACTGCCCTTACCTGAAACGATCGGTTTCCCGCCCAATATTTCGGCGGATAATCTGGTAGACTCGTTCATGAAAATGGTGCAGACCAATGGGGGCCAGGCCATACGGGTAACTTCACTGGCGGAGGCAAGCGCATTCCTGTCCGAAGAGTATGACCTTACGTTACCGATACTAAGTCGCGTTCCGGGCCTTGAAATTAGTAACTTTACCCCGCAGGAGGATCTCCGCCTTTTAGTTGATCTTCATCTTGTTGTCCTGCAAGGTATTGTTGGCGTTGCCGAAAATGCAGCGATCTGGCTCGATGAAACAGCTATCGGTATTCGTGCCATGCCCTTCATTACGCTCAATCTATCGATCGTTTTGTCAGAAAAGAATCTCGTTGGCAACATGCACGAAGCTTACCGGCTCATCGACACCAGTACGGGGTTCGGAACGTTCATTGCGGGCCCATCCAAAACCGCCGACATTGAACAGTCGCTGGTGATTGGTGCTCATGGCTCCAAAACATTAACCGTATTTTTATTGCCCTGAAAAGGAGAATCGGTTCAGGCCAGGCTTTTGACTGCATACTTTTATCTAAGAACGTATGCAGCTCAATCGTAGGCTTTTTCTGAAACAATTAGGTTTTGGTGCCGCGGGTATTGGCCTCCTCTCATCGCTTCCCGGCGAGGTATGGGCCAAAGGCACTACCAGGCTTCTCCGCAGTACGCCCGAAGCACAGGGCATATCATCGGCGGGTTTGCTGAATTTTGCCAATGCTGTCGAAACGCAGAAACTAAACGTGCATAGTATGATGGTGCTGCGTCATGGCAACGTAGTAGCCGAAGGCTGGTGGGCTCCCTATGCACCCGATCTCAAACACACGCTTTATTCGCTGAGTAAAAGCTTTACATCAACAGCCGTTGGCATGGCCGTTGCCGAAAAACGCCTGACGGTCGACGACAAAGTTATCAAGTTCTTCCCGGACGATGTTCCGGCTACAGTCAGCGAGAATCTGGCGGCCATGCGTGTGAAAGATTTGCTCACCATGTCGACAGGTCATGATAAAGAACCTGCCGTTCGTGCTGAAAAGAACTGGGCGAAAGCATTTCTGGCCCAGCCGGTTGAGCATCAGCCCGGCACATTTTTTCTCTATAACAGCATAGCCACCTACATGCTATCGGCCATTGTTCAGAAACTAACCGGCCAAACGGTGCTGGCTTATCTGAAACCCCGCCTTTTCGACCCGCTCGGTATCGAAGGAGCTGACTGGGAAGTCAATCCACAAGGAATTAATACCGGCGGATGGGGACTTCGCGTCAAAACCGAAGACATCGCCAAATTCGGACAGCTTTATCTGCAAAAAGGCGTCTGGAATGGCAAGAAATTATTGCCCGCCAACTGGATTGAGGATGCTACCAAATTCGAAATCCAATCGAAAGGCGGATCGCGAAAAAAAGAAGAAAATGACTGGCTACAGGGTTACGGCTATCAATTCTGGCGCTGTCGGAATGATGCCTATCGGGGCGATGGTGCCTACGGTCAGTATTGCATCGTTCTGCCCAAAGTAGATATGGTTGTTGCGATCACAAGCGAAACCAGCGATATGCAGGCCGTTCTGGACAATGTCTGGAACCACATTCTGGGAGCCGTGAAAGAGAAAGCACTGCCAGCGGATGCGAAAGCACAGACTGACCTGAAACAGAAACTAACGTCGTTGGCTCTTCCTGTACAAAATGTGCAGTCGACTTCGCCAATCATCGCACAGATCGACAATAAGACGTTTAACATCGCCGAAAATGCCCTCCATGTCAAAGCGGTTTCGCTGAATTTTGGGAAAGACGGCGGCATTTTCAGAATTCAGGACGATAAGGGCGAACACCGCATCAACTGCGGCATGGGTCGCTGGGTCGAGAAAGAAACCGACCTGTCTGCGCTGCCGCTAAAATTGACACCAACGCTGATTCCGGGAGAAACTCAGACCAAAATTGCCTCCAGCGGCACCTGGACCGACCCCAACACCTTTGTGTTGACTGTGCGGTTTATTGAAACAGCCCACTACGAGACCATAACCTGCAACTTCGACAAAGACACGGTCAAGGTCGAATTCAAGAAAAGCCTGGCAATTCTCAACTCAGCCATAAAAGACGACCGGCCTGTATTGCAGGGGCGTTTGCTGGCCTAAATCCATTAGGTAGTCGACAGTAGGCAGTGGGCAGTATTCAGTTGGCGCAGGCCCATTGTTACTGCCCACTGCCTACTGTCGGCTGGATCTTGTATGTTTGTAGTCGGATTCTCCGATTTTGTATGTGGAAAAAGATTGCTTTAGGGGTACTATTAATTTTAGTTGTCTTAGCTATATGGCAGCGGGAACTGGTCAGTTATGGATGGATGCAGGCCCGTGGTCAGCTACGCATTTTATGGAATACAAAGCCCGTTGATGAAGTTCTGGCCGATAGGACTTATCCGGACTCATTAAAACGAAAAATAGAACTTATCCGCGAAATTAAACGTTTTGCTATTGACTCGCTTGGGTTAGACAAGTCAGGTAGCTATGAATCCTTTTATGACCAGCATGGAAAGCCAATCCTGTGGGTTATTACGGCGGCAGAACCCTACCAACTTGTTGCCCGACAATGGCATTTTCCAATAATTGGCACGTTTTCGTATAAAGGTTTTTTCGAAAAAGATCGGGCTGATTCAACAGTTGCCGAGTTGAAACGAGAAGGCCTCGATACGCGTATAGGTGAAGTGTCGGCCTGGTCGACTTTAGGATTTTTGAATGATCCGGTCCTGTCCAGTTTTCTCGACCGACCGGTAGGAAGTCTGGCAGAACTGATTATTCACGAATTGACGCACGGGACATTGTTCGTCAAAAACAGTTTAGAATATAACGAGAATCTGGCTGATTTTGTGGGCGAGTACGGTACGTTGCGCTTTCTGGCTCAGAGATATGGCATAAATTCAACGCCCTACCGTGACTATTTGGCCACGAAAGCGTTTTATGAACGGTACGACCAGCACATACTGCGTGGAACCCAAATGCTTGATAGTCTCTATCGAACATTTAACATTACAACGGTTGTATCGGTTAAAGACTCATTGAAGTGGCAAACCATCCGGCAGATTGTTGTCTCGTCGGATACAATTACCGACGAACGGAGCAAGGATGCGATACGTTCAATAAAAAAACGACGTTGGGACAAACTAAACCTACCGAATAATGCGTATTTTATTGGTTATCTGACCTATAGAAAGCAACAAAATCGCTTCAGGCAGGAATTTGAGCATAAATTTGGCGGAGACTTTAAACGGTATCTGACTTTTCTTAAACAAACTTATCCATCTTTATAAACGATGCCCGAAGTGGGCGGTTGTTCCTATGAAGAAGTACTTAATTGGCCTTGGTATCATCTCCATTTTGGGAACTGGTTTTTCGGCCCTGAACGCTTACCGGCGCGTGGTCAATACCAGCTTTGGACCGGGCGAACATCTTGAATACCGGGTTCACTACGGGTTTCTGAACGCGGCCGAAGCTATTGTAGACGTTAGTCCGACGGTTTACAAAGTTAATGAACGGCCCTGTTATCGCGTCAATGTGGACGGGCGTACTGTTGGCGCTTTCGACCTCGTAACGCGTATTCGTGATACCTGGCGGTCATACATCGACACCTCGGCCATTCTTCCACAGAAGTTCTATAGCAACCTTCAGGAAAACAATTATCGCAAAGAGGAAAACATTACCTTTAACCATGAAGCCAACACGGTAAAAGCGGAAGAACGTACTGAACGCGACGTGTTTAAGGTTCCCGATAACGTCCATGATTTTATTAGTGGCTACTATTTCCTGCGAACGTTTGATTTCAGCCGAATCAACAATGGGCAGGTCATTGAGCTGCCTGCGTTCTACGACGATACGGTCTACAACATGAAGGTTCGTTACCGCGGGAAGGATGTTATAAAAACGAAATTCGGCAAAATCAACGTCCTGAAACTCAACCCTGTTCTCCCTCAGAACAAACTATTTAAGGACGAAGAATCGATCCGTATTTTTGTGTCCGATGACGCCAACAAGGTTCCGGTTAAAGTTGAGGTTGATTTGTGGGTTGGCTCGATGGTGATGGACCTGAAACGTAATGGTGGCCTGAAACAGCAACTGAAATATTACTAGGCATCTGTATTTCCTTTTTTTGACGTGACCAGACGACTTAAGCGGATTAACACTCGCTCGAATGCCGTTAATCGGTTCCATCGAAAGGAATAAAATGGTTCTCTGGCCGAGCCAAAGCTCTCATAGAAGCCTGCAATAGAGGGCTTCTCCGGACTCTCGAAATCGAACACGAATTTCTGACCTGCATAGTCCCGGATGACCTGATCGATCAGGAGCGTCCGGGCATTTTTTTTTCGTCCGGTCTCCGATGCCGCATTAAACAGGTAAATAATTCGGTTGCCTTCCCGCACGAATAGGGCTCCCGCTTCAACGCGTCCATCTCGCGTAGCATACCGCAAAATGCCGAACCCTCGCCTAAATAACTCATCACCAAGACCAGCAAAGATCGTATAGGCCCAATCGGCTACACCACCCCGAATGGCATCAGCATGGTTCAGGCGAAACAGGTCTAGAAGCGGATTCAAATCGGAGGAGTCACTAACAGTCCAGTTGGCGGCTTCGGCCCGACGGAGATTCAATCGGCGATCAGACGAATACTGACTAAACACGGTATCGTAACCGACCGACAAGTCAAGTACATGCGTCGTAAGCGTTCGTACCTCAGAGGAAAGTGGTTTCGATACATTCAGGCTTAATGAAGACCCATAGCGAAACCGCTGCTGAACCACCAACAAAAAAAGTGTAGGGTCAATGGTTGTATCAAGGCTGAAAACGGATAGGAACTGACAGAAAAACGGCTGATGAACGACCCACTGGTGCCGTATTCCGAAAACCTGCTTCCGGCGAAGTGGCACAGGCATTACAGCCCGATACTTTCCTCGCTCATCGTACACGACTAACCCCATCCAGCACCAGTCGGGGGCTGGCAACACGGCATCCAGATACCACGAATAGCCATAGACGATTCGTTGCGGTGATTCCAGCACACAGGCATCCCAGGCAGCTATATCCAGTTGCTGCCGAGACACAAACGTTGGCATTATAGGATCAGCAGGTTGCCTGGAAGAGAGTTGGCTCATCGATTATACTACCTGCTATAGACTTCTCGAAGCCTATTTAAAAAGTGCCTTTAATTTTTCGATCGAAGCACGGGTTTCGGCATTTTTAGACACCTGATCGCTGATTGTCTGAATGGCGTGAATAACGGTGCTATGGTCTCTCCCACCGAAATGATAGCCAATCGATTTGAGTGATAGATCCGTTTTTTCTTTAGCCAGATACATAGCCACCTGACGCGGATAAACCAGTTCACGTTTGCGGCTCTTTGCCTTTAGATCGGCGATTGTTACGTTAAAAAAACCAGCAACAGTCTCCTGAACCGAATCGATCGTGACTTCACGTTCCGAATCTACGACGATGTTTCGAAGCGTATGTTTGGCTAATTCCAGGTCGATTTCGCGTCGGTTCAGCGATGCCTGCGCCATCAGTGAAACAATAACACCCTCTAATTCACGGACGTTAGTATTCACGCTATGAGCCAGATACTCGATCACGGTATCTTCGATATAAATACCTTCAGCCTGAAGTTTTTTCTGAATAATGGCAATGCGCGTTTCCAGATCGGGCGTCTGTAAATCGGCCGAAAGCCCCCATTTAAACCGCGACAGTAGCCGATCTTCCAATCCATCTAATGCCCGCGGAGCACGGTCGGACGTCATAATAATCTGTTTACCAGACTGATGGAGATGATTGAAGATATGGAAGAAAATTTCCTGCGTCTTCTCTTTTTTCTGTAAAAACTGAACGTCGTCAATAACGAGCACATCCACCTGCATATAGAACGCCGTAAAATCGCGTATACCATCGCTACGGATAGCGTTCAGAAACTGGTTGGTGAACTTCTCCGACGTTACATAAAGAACAAACTTATTCTGATTGTTATTCTTGATGTAGTTCCCAATTGCCTGAACCAGATGCGTTTTGCCAAGCCCTACTCCCCCGTGAATCATGAGCGGGTTGAACGACGTAATGCCCGGACGTTCGGCCACGGCATAGCCAGCCTGCCGCGCCAATCGATTACAGTCTCCTTCCACATAATTGTCGAAGGTGTAGGTGGGATTCAGATACGAGTCAAGCGTGAGCGAATCGAGGTCTTTAAGCTGGAACGGGCTTTTTAAAATGTCGGGATTGACGTTATCGGGTTTGGATGTCTGGGGAGATTTTGTCGTTGGCACATTAACCGTCAGCGGGCGATTTTGCTCATTGCCTTTGTCAACGATGATTGAATACTCCAGCTGCCCATCGCGCCCAATGGCCGTATCCAGCGCTTTACGCAGGGCATGAACGAAGTTTTCTTCAAGCCATTCGTAAAAAAATTCACTCGGGACCTGAATCGTCAGTACATTACCACTGAGCCGAAGGGGCACAATTGGCTCAAACCATGTATTGAAGCTTTGTTCGGGTACAATCTCCCGAATAACGCTCAGACAGCGATTCCATACCGTCATCACTTCACGCTGCATGGTTGTCTGGGTAGTTACATTCACGGGAGTACATTTCTGTTACGTTGGTGTCGCAAAAAAAGGGAGACAAATGTAGGGAATAATCTGACCGAAACTACCGGGCCGGATGGCGTTTTTTTTGAACCACTACGCCTACCCCATCATTCATTAAGCTAAAATTAATTGTTTCAGACGGAACGTCAATGACTTACGGTAATCCCTTTGAATAATGCAACAGACTCGTTACCTACGGGGATAAGAAAGCGTTTTTGTCCCCAAAAAGAGAAAATACTACTTTTACTTACGCACTTTATAATTATTCAATGGAGCCACTTTTGAGTGACCTCTTTCCGGACGCCGACAAGTCTGCCTGGCTGATGCAGGTTCAGAAAGAACTGAAGAGCACAAGTACTGGCAATTCTCCGTATGAGAGCCTCCGTTGGCCTACTGACGAGGGTTTTGTTGTTGACCCCTATTACACAGCCGATGACCTGAATGGCCTGCCCCTCGAAACGATACAGGCGGCACAAAAGCAAGTTCCTGGCTGGCTCAATGTGCCGGAGCGACAAATCACCAACGAACGAACTGACGGTATAATTTTACGTGATTCGATCAATCGAGGGGCCGATGCGCTTATTCTTAACCTGCCCTCCTCGGCCGATATTGATTTATCCTGGCTACTGAACGGGATAAAATTAAGTGACACCCCTGTTTTTTTCAAAACCAACCACCCGACGGCATTCGTTGAATCATTGAAAACCGTTGCCCCTTATCAACTGCGGGGCGGCTTACTCACTGATCCGATGGCACGATGGCTACAATCCGGACAACCCATTGGTGCTGATTATCAGACTGTAGCTGATGTCACGAAAGCCACTTCCGACTCTCCTCAGTTCCGTACGATCTGCGCCAGTAGCCATTTATTCCACAATGCCGGGGCGACCGCAACGCAGGAACTGGCCTTTCTGCTGGCATCACTCGCCGACCAGTACGACCATCTGACCAATCTGGGCTTGACGATTGAACAGCTCGTTGCCAAAACGCTGCTGTCTGTATCGGTTGGCACCCATTATTTCATGGAGATCGCCAAGCTTCGTGCCCTGCGCGTCCTGCTGGTCCGATTTCTTACAGCCTATGAGTCAGTTCAGTCATCGTTGTTTATTCACTGCCAAACCTCAACGTTCTACGACGCAGCCGTTACTCCTTACGCCAATTTATTACGGGCAACAACCGAAACAATGGCGGCCGTTCTGGGCGGCTGTGATGCCCTAACCGTTCATCCCTACGATACAGTTTCAGGCATCGCATCCGATCATGAGTTTGCTGACCGCATTGCCCGAAATATATCGATCTTACTAAAAGAAGAAAGCTATTTGAACAAAGTCGCTGATCCGGCAGCCGGTTCGTATTACCTCGAAAATCTGACCCAACAGCTGGTCGAGTCAGCGTGGGCATTGTTTCTGGAGGTTGAAAAACGGGGAGGATTTGAACGAGCATTTGCCGATGGGTTTATTCCCGGCGAAATTGAGCAAGCTTATCAGGCTAAAGTCGACGCAATAAGGGCTGGTAAGGTATTGGTTGGCGTCACGAAGTTTCGATCCGATGAAACCACGAATCAACTGAATCAGTCGTCAGAAACGTCGGCAAGTTTATTACCCGATCGCCGATTAGCCGCCGAATTTGAGTAAACTCACCGATCTATGAAACCCGACTTCAGCAAGATACAAACCCAGTTGCCCGTTCAGCGTGAGCCGTCACCCAATCTCACTCAACAGCCTGACGCCTTCGCCACCGCTGAAGGCATCAGGCTCAAACCTCATTTTTCGGCTGGCGATATCGAAGATGCCAAACACCTGAATTATGCGGCTGGAATTCCGCCGTTTCTGCGTGGGCCATACGCGAGTATGTACGTCCGCCAACCCTGGACAATCCGCCAATATGCAGGTTTTTCAACCGCCGAAGAGTCGAACGCGTTCTACCGCAGAAACCTCGCAGCCGGACAAAAAGGCTTATCTGTTGCTTTCGATCTGGCCACGCACCGGGGCTATGACTCCGACCACCCACGCGTTGTGGGTGACGTAGGCAAAGCTGGGGTAGCCATTGATTCTGTGGAAGATATGAAGATTCTGTTCGACCAGATCCCACTCGATCAGATGTCGGTGTCGATGACGATGAATGGGGCTGTATTACCGATCATGGCGTTTTTTATCGTTGCGGCCGAGGAACAGGGCGTTCCATCCGAAAAGCTATCCGGTACAATTCAGAACGATATTTTGAAGGAGTTTATGGTTCGGAATACCTACATCTACCCACCCGAACCGTCGATGCGAATCGTTGGTGACATTTTCGCGTACACCAGTCAGCATATGCCCCGGTTCAACTCCATCAGCATCAGCGGCTATCATATGCACGAAGCGGGTGCACCGGCTCAGCTCGAACTGGCCTATACGCTCGCAGACGGACTCGAATACATTCGTACAGGGTTACGCGTGGGTATGGGCATCGACGATTTTGCGCCACGTTTGTCGTTCTTCTGGGGTATTGGCATGAACCACTTCATGGAGATCGCCAAACTACGGGCAGGGCGGCTCCTTTGGGCAAAAATTGTGAAGCAGTTCGATCCTAAAAATTCAAAATCACTGGCGCTGCGAACCCACTGCCAAACCTCCGGCTACAGCCTGACCGAGCAGGACCCGTTTAACAATGTTGCCCGCACAACGATCGAAGCGCTGGCAGCCGTACTTGGTGGCACACAGAGTTTACACACGAACTCACTGGATGAAGCCATTGCGCTACCAACCGATTTTTCGGCCCGCATTGCCCGAAACACGCAGCTTTACCTCCAACACGAAACCGAAATAACCCGCGTGGTCGACCCGTGGGGCGGCTCTTACTACGTTGAATTTCTAACAAAAGAATTAGCCGAAAAGGCATGGGCCCTGATTGACGAAGTCGAGAAATTGGGTGGCATGACAAAAGCCATTGAAACGGGTTTGCCCAAACTACGCATTGAAGAAGCAGCGGCTCGTAAACAAGCCCGTATCGACGGGGGTAAAGACGTGATCGTGGGCGTTAATCGCTATAAACCCGCATCTGACACCCCGATCGAACTCCTCAACATTGACAATCAGGCTGTGCGGGAAGCTCAGATTCAACGGCTGGAGCGAGTAAAGGCAACTCGGGACAATGATCGGGTAAAAGCCGCGCTTGCCGCACTTACAGAAGCAGCCGGGAACCAGGTTCCGACTGCCGGAACGAATCTACTGACCCTTGCTGTCGAGGCCGCCCGCCAACGCGCCACGCTGGGTGAAATTTCTGACGCTATGGAAAAAGCATTTGGCCGCCATAAGGCCACGATCCGGGCTGTATCGGGTATTTACTCGGCCGAAGTATCGGATGATGAGAATTTCCGGTTAGCCCGTGAGATGAGTGATCACTTCGCCGAACTCGACGGTCGACGTCCCCGGATTCTGGTTGCCAAAATGGGGCAGGATGGTCACGACCGGGGTGCCAAAATCATTGCCACCAGCTTCGCCGATCTGGGCTTCGATGTTGATATGGGGCCGCTATTCCAGACACCCGCCGAAGTGGCCCGACAAGCCGCCGAAAACGATGTGCATATTGTGGGCGTATCGAGCCTGGCAGCAGGCCACAAAACACTGGTGCCCCAACTCATCGACGAACTGAAAAAGATTGGCCGCGACGATATTCTGGTTATTGCCGGGGGTGTTATTCCGGCACAGGATTATCAGTTTCTGTACGACGCGGGCGTAAAAGGCGTTTTCGGGCCGGGAACCGTCATTTCGATTGCCGCCCAGAAGATTCTGAGCGAATTGATGAAGGAGTGAGTTTTTTGTATCTTCACGTAAGAACCCTATTACAACATGACCGACGAACTCATAACCGAACTCCTTGATGCTCCAGACGCACAATTGATTATCAATCGCGTTCAGGCAGTTCTGAATGATGAGAAAAAACGACGGCAAGAGTTCTATGAGTGGCTAACAGATGATGTAAAAGCTGAGTTTATCAATGGTAAAGTCATTATGCATTCGCCTGTTAAACGTGGGCATTTACGAGCGAGTAAGTATCTCTTCAATCTGTTACAAAACTTTGTAAGTCAACACAATTTGGGAGAAGTCGATATTGAGAAAGCGATGGTTTCGCTGACCCGCAACGACTATGAACCTGACATTTGCTTTTGGCGTAAGGAGGTAGCCGACGAGTTCGATGACGAAACCATGCAGCATCCAGCCCCTGACTTAATCGTTGAAGTTCTATCGAAAGGAACGGCCAAACGCGACCGCGGGATTAAGTTCGAAGATTATGCGTCGCACGGTGTCCGTGAATACTGGTTAGTTGATCCGATACGGCAAACTGTCGAGCAATTTCAACTAGATGAGGAATTTATGGCTTTCGACGCTGTTGGGAATTTTCATCTCAATGATACAATAACAGCGCTGACTATTCAGGGGTTTATAATCCCGATACGGGCTATTTTTGATAAAGACGCGAATCAGAGTGCTTTACAAAGTCTATTAAACTAGCCATGCAATCCTCCCTCCGTTGCGTCATTATTGAAGACGAACCCCTGGCGCAGGAGCTACTCGAAAAGTATGTTCGTCGTGTGCCATCGCTTCAATTAATCGCCACATTCGACGATGCCATTGAAGCATTTGAGCAATTGCCCGCCCTCCAGGCCGATCTTATTCTGTTGGACATCAATATGCCTGAAATGACAGGCATTGAATTTTTGCGGGCCTACCCAACCCCTCATCCCGCCGTAATTCTGACAACGGCCAATCCCAATCATGCACTCGACGGATTTGATTTTGGCATAACCGATTACTTGCTCAAGCCCATTCCGTTCGACCGATTTCTGAAAGCTATTGGCCGGGTCAAAGAGCGATTCCCACAAGCGAAAGCGGGTATTACTCCCCCCTCCCCTCCAGCCGTAGCGGATCAACCGGCCCCTGAGCTTACGAATGAATTCATCTACTTGAAAACGGATAAAAAGCTGGAGCAAATTCGATTCGATGACATCATCATGGCCGAGGCTCTGGGTGATTACATCAAGATTTTCCTGCCCGATCGGTTTGTCGTTACGAATCTTACGATGAACAAACTAACCGAAAATCTGCCTGCTGACCGTTTTTTGCGTATTAATCGTTCATTTCTGGTTCAGTTGAAGCATGTCAAAACAGTCGAAGGAAATTCAATAGTACTCACCAATGGCCGTGATCTGGTTATTGGGTCAAGCTATCGGGATACGGTAAAAGATCAGATTCGACGGTGGTTAGTGGCCTAGCTTTTACGGCTTGGCAGGCAGCTTTCCGGACTGGAGCTGCTTTACGGCGACGTCCAGCCACTCCGATTCGGGCAGGTGAGCCAGGCTGATATCGGGCAGAATACCCGTTGGATCGATTGGAGCCGTGTCGGTCCAGGGCGATTTGGCCATCGGGACCACCAATCGTAAGTCGGGGCAGGGAAGCGGTAGCGGGTGTCGTAGATCGCCGTAATCCATCATACCCGACGTGGGGCTACCTATCACCGAAACACCGGGACTCTGCTTGGCAATCTGAATGATAAACTCTGAGCTACTGGCGCACACATCGTTGATAAGCACGACTACCCGCCGGGGATTTGGGCGAACATTGTCGAGTTTTATCGTTACATCAGCACTACCATTATTGACCAGTTCGCCCATGTGTTGCTTCAACTGCTCCACGAATAGCTTTTCTTTGGCCCATTGGGCTGGTGTATAGTAGCCTGAATCCCGTTCGATCATCTGGATGTTATCGACCGACGATCGCATGAGCCACCCTCCCGGCCACGTAACAGGTTTCGAATAAACGTAGGGCAAGAGTTTTTCCCAGGTATTATTCCCTCCGCCGTTGTCGCGCAGGTCGATAATCAGGTTGGGAGTTTGACTAAGCATAGGCTCATGATAGCGCAGCACCGAATCCATAACTTTATCGGAGAGCGAAAAGCCACGGCGCAAACTGATCAGGGCAACATCGTTGGCCAGCGGTTTTACATAAAACCCGTTATTGATCCGATTGGCAGCGAGTTCGGCCTGTTCAGCGGCTGTTGATGTAAACGGGAATTCGCGAATAAGCGTCATCCCCCAATAGGCATAGAAAATATTACCATGCTGCTTTGTTGGGGGCTGGTGATTACTGCGTCCAGCCAAGATGGCTTTTACGTAATAGGACTGCCCACGCCGTTTGGCTCTGAACAATTCCAGCCCCGGCCGAATAGTAGTGTCCTGGCTGCTCAGAACAATACCCTGATAATCGAATCCATTGGTGGAACGGCCCGGCTGATGCAAAATAGCAACCTCAACTTTACCATTCTCGCTGCGCCAAATGCCCACTGGCTCTTCTCTGCGGGCATTACGCGTCAGCTGTCGAGCCTTATCCAGTGTTAGTGGCTCGTAGGTTCTGGGTAGTTTGGCGGTTTGATAGTTGCCCAGTTGCAGATGCCTGTCCTGGAAAAATAATGTGTAGGCAGTCAGCAAATCAAAACAGGTACCCTCAACAGTCGTGCGGGCAGCCACCGTACGAAGGCTATCGCACAACCGATTATAGGCTATCTGTTTCTTTCCACTGGTCTTATCCATAAAACCAGCATAATTGAGCTGAACTTTCCTGACAATAGCATCAAAATTACTGACGCACCCGCAATTGGGCTGTGCTTTCAATACAATTGCATTTAGTACCAGAAACCAGAGCAGTAAAAAACGTAAGTTGGGCATCGGAAGCGTTTCGTTTAATAGATGATGGCCTAAAATTGGTCATCTGTCAAGCCCTGGTCTATTTTTTTCGATGAACATGCTTTTTTTTTCGATGAATCTATCGCCTGGCATTTCAACGATTAACTATCGACATCCAGCGAATGTATTTGCTTTAGCCGGACAGGAGTCAAATCTTTGTCTTAAAACCAATCAGCCTATGCTACTAAGCCTGCTCACGAACGAAATCCGATACCGGGGTTATATACGGCTTCTGTTTCATGCCCTGATGCTGGCTGGTATTGGCACCTTAGTGGGCATTTTCTATCTATCCTGGTTTGGGCAAGGAGGATTTACAATAGGTACCTGGGCGCCATATTTACGCGAAGTGGCCGGTGTGGCGATGCAATATTATATGTTGGTCTGGCTATTCCGAAACGTTGGGACCAGACTTATTTTCCTGCTTCCTGGCCTATTGGCTTATTACTGGCTTACGTATACCTATTATTTTGTAACAGCCATTCAGGTCTATCACTACACAAATGTCGATGACTTTTCGGGTGCAGCCTATCACTTTATCCAGCATAAAGACCAGTACTGGCAAACGCTGTTCTCCTTCAATACTCTGATGCGACTGGTGCGTTTCCCGATGCTGATGACGCTCTTTCCGCTCCTGTTGTGGGCTGGTGTAGAAGCTTACCGTCGGCAAATTCTCCACACTCAACTGGAATACAATTATCTTAAAAGTCAGGTTAATCCTCATTTTCTGTTCAATGTACTGAATAGCATCTACGCCCTGACCGAAGAAGAAAACCCGCGAGCCGCTCAAATTGTGCAGCAACTGTCGGGCATGATGCGGTATACACTGTACGAAACCAGCGAAGCATTAGTACCGCTTACGAGGGAACTGGATTTTATACGCGACTATGTGGCCTTGGAAAAGCTACGAACGGGCAAACGCCTTTCGTTAACGATAGAGTTACTCGATACGATTGATAAACCCCTACAAATCGCCCCATTTATTCTGATCACGTTTGTCGAAAATGCCTTTAAGCATGGTGTTGAGAACACCACAAAAAAAGCCTTGGTCACGATTTCCGTTCAGTTACAGAATGAGCGACTTCATTTGCACGTGTCGAATAGTAAACCCCAGACCCAAAAGTCAACTACGAATGGGTTGGGGCTGGCTAATGTTCGTAAACGGCTAACGATGCTATATCCAGGCCGATACTCCCTTCAGGTTAACGATACCGATAGTGCTTATTCCGTTGATCTTTACATACAGCTTCGGTCGTTATCACTACCTACCAGCTCAAAGGCAACGGCAACAGAAAACCCATTATTATTCAACAAATAAGTTATCATCAAAAATCTGCACCATTACCCCCTCTTTTCATGTTAGTTAGTCACTAACTAACTCCCAACGTATCATGAAGATTGGAGTAATCGGGGCCGGTAACATCGGCCATACAATCGCCCGTTTGCTGGTCAACGCCGGTCATGAGGTTGCCTTAAGTAACTCGCGCGGTCCCGAATCATTGAAAGATGTTATTAATGAACTGGGTCCACAGGCCCGTGCCGAAACCGTTGACAATGCAGCCGCTTTCGGCGAAATTGTCTTGCTGGCGGTTCCCTGGCGATCACCCGAAGCACTCCCTCACCCCGATCTGGTCGCGAATAAAGTGGTAATCGACGCCATGAATCCCTACAGCACGGGTGGCAGCGTTATTGATCTGGGCGAGTCAACATCGAGCGAGGAAGTCGCCCGTCGCCTTCCCGACACCCGGCTGGTCAAAGCCTTCAATACGATCTGGTTTAAGCATTTAGCCGAACTGGGCGACGTTTCGAAACCCGAAGCCGAACGCCGGGCGATCTTCGTTGCCGGGAATGATTTAAACGCCAAAGCAATCGTGTCAGACCTAATCCGAGCAATAGGCTTTGCCCCCATCGATGCGGGTTCACTCCGCGAAGGCGGGCGAAAGCTAGAGCCTAACGCGCCCTTATATGGCAAAGAGTTAACCGCAACCGAAGCCCAGGAAACGCTGGCCAACTTATAAAATAAGTCCCCGCCAGATGATCTTCCGGCGGGGACTTATTGGTTTTCAGGCACTAAATAAACACTTGATATTGCAGGATCAACTGACCACGTCGACCACCCGAAGAAATTTGTGAAGTGCCCGATGATGGCTCATAGTAAGGTCGATTCTGGTAATCGAGTGTAAGCTTACCATTATGGCCTTTAATCAGGTAATTGACGCCGATATTGTAAACGCCAAGCGTGTTTGATACGCGCTGATACGTAGCAATTTGAGCCTGTACGTAAGGCATTAGCGTGCCATTACCGGGACCAAACAGATCTCGTTTCAGGAGGTAGCCAAACTGACCGTATACCACATTACCCGTTCCGAACATTGGGAACGCATTGCCCTGGGTGCCACCTAATGCACCGGGTCGCTGCGCGGCCGCAATATCACTGGCTGGGTTCATCGCACCGTTGAAACGGAGGTAATTCGTTCCATAATCGGTGTGGAAATAACCAAGGTAGGCGTTAAGAGCCGTTCCTTTTTCCCGATTCAGGGGCATATCCAGAAAGGAAGCAATCGACCACAGGTTCATGTTCTGATAAGTCGTATCACCGGGTGCGGCCACGCGCACCATCGCGTCTTTCTGAGTAATAAACCCAGCTTCCAGGTTAAATACTTTCTTAGTTCCCAGATACGTACCCGTATTGTAGCCAGGTGTCTGGTGCGCTTCCTTATCGAAGAATTGCCACATCAATAATCCCTGGAATTGTTTATTGTGGCCTTTTAACGCGAAAATAGAATTAGGTCCATAAGCAGGTAATGCTGAACCATTGGTCTGGATTGGGAAAGGGTCGCTGATAGCCACACGGTAATCGAGGTGGCCAACCTGTCCACGAGCATAGAGGCTCAATTTGCGGGAAAACTGGTCCGTTTGATCAACGGTAGCCTGCGCAAATACGGGTACATCCATCGTCATGATGGTACCCACGCTGGGTGCACTGAACCGCGAAAGTCCATTCACAATGGTCAAACCAGCGCCAATGTTCAGGTAATTTTTGTTCTTGAACACTAAATATTCGCCAACTGCATCGTGGAAGAAAGCCTGTATTTTTCGCTGCGATGATGCCGTTTGATTAAATCCACCATTCAGGTAGTTAAAGTTGTTCATCCCAAACTGAAAGTACAGGAAAACGTGGTCGCTGAGTTGGCCGAACATCTGGATTCGTGTCCGACGTAGGCCAATGGAGAACGTATTATCCTTTGGAATACCGATAACGGTCGATCCGGGGTTATTCTGGTTGAACTGCAACCAGGCCTGATTCAGAAACGTAGCTTTAAAAAAGTGCGAACCCGATTCGTTGAGGTTGAATTTCAACTCGTTTTTTTCGGCTGATGTCTTTGGAGTAGTAACTGGTCTGTCAACAGGCGTATCGACTGATGGGGTAATGGGTTGTTGAGCAAAGGCAAACTGGCTGGTTAATAAAAGTGCCCCAAGCCACACAGTTTTCGCGGTTTTATTCATGCTACTTCTGTTTTTGGAAATTCAATAAAGCTTTGATCACGGTAAGGAGATAAGTCCGGCCGTTCGTTAAATTGTGATTAAACTTAGGATAACATCGCGTATTATGCCGTTATATTTTTAGGAAGTAAAATCAAAAAGCCGCCTACTGTTAAAATAGGCGGCTTTTTGATTTAATAATTATCGCCCAAAGCTGTAGAATAGCTTCCAGCGAGAGACCAGTTTGGTTTATACCTCTGCTGGATTTGCGGATACTGGCTTATCTTTTTTGCCTGTCACTCGTCCATAAAAACGGCGGAAACTATTAAAAATATTCTCAAATGTCAGGTATACAGTCGGAACCAGTACCAGCGTTAACAGCAGCGAACTGATAAGTCCACCGATAATAACCCAGGCCAATCCATTCTTCGATTCCGAACCATCGCCCGTAGCCAGTGCCATCGGTAGCAGACCAATAGCCATAGCGATGGTCGTCATCAAAATCGGGCGAATCCGTTCACGACCTGCTTCCACGAGTGCATCAACCGTACTTTTCCCTTCTTCTTTCTGCGCGTTGGCAAAGTCTACCAGCAGAATAGCGTTCTTAGCCACCAGACCAATCAGCATGATCATACCCAGCATAACGAAGAACGAAATAGGCTGCTCGGCCAGCGCCAACGCCAGAAATGCCCCAATAATGGCCATCGGAATGGAGAACAGGACCACAAACGGCCGGAAATACGAATTATACAAGGCAACCATCAGCAAGTACACAAACGTAATAGCCAGTCCCAGCGCAATACCCAGACTACTGAAAGCATCTGACTGACGTTCCAGATCGCCCTTTAGTTTATAGGTTACGCCACCGGGCAACTCTTTGGTCTTCAGAATATTATCAATCTCCGTACCGACCGTCCCCGTTGGGCGACCCACCACGTTGGCGTTAACGAACAGAGAACCAACCCGGTTATACCGTGTCAATTGAGTGGCCCCCGTACCGAGTTGCAAATCAGCAATCTGCCGGACTTCGATTAGTTTGCCCTGCGCATCGGGCACCGTAAGATTACCAACATCGTCTTTACTCTGGCGGTTGAATCTATTCAGCTCTACCCGAATATCGTAATCGCGACTACCAACCCGGTATTTACTGTCTGTATTTCCCGAAAAAGCGGTTTGTAACGTCGCCCCTACATTCGCTACGGAAACCCCATATTGCGCCATTTTACGCCGGTCGAGGTTTACTTTGAGTTCCGGCTTCGGATCGTCTACGGCTAATTCGACATCGGTGGTTCCGCTTACCGATTTCACGACCTGCTTCACAATGGCCGCTGCCTGTTGTAGCTCCTGCTGCGTATTGCCCTGCAACAGAATTTGAATCGGAGCGGCATTAGCGCCACCCGTAATGCCTACTGGTGCCGATTTTACGTTCAGGCCGGGCGTTTTCAGAATCTCCGCTTTCGTTTGAGCAGCAAATTGTTCAATCGAAATAATACGCTCCTGTTTCGGAACAATGGTTACCGTAATTTCTGCTTTATGATAGGGTGTTGAACCCAGTCCTCCACCCGATGCCGAACTCGAATAGCCAACGTTGCTGTTGACTTTCCTGACCAGTTTATTACCCATCAGTTGCTTCTCGATCTTCTGACAGATACGGTTCGTCTCGGCCAGGCTGTTGAATGGTTCGCCCTCAATCTGCACGATAAATTCGCCCTGATCGCTCTGTGGGAAGAACGTCGTCCCAATAAATCCTCCACCAACCAGGCCAAACGACCCGATAAGGAGCACAATAGCCGTAAGATATACCCAGCGTTTATGGCGAAGGCTCCAGATCAGTAGTCGGGCATACCCATGCTTGAGTGAATCGAACTGCCGCTCGAACCATGACAAAAACCGCTTGCCCAAACCAGGTCCATTGAGATCTGTTTCTTTCGCAAATCGTGAGGCCAGTAAGGGTGTAATGGTAAACGACACCACCAGCGACATGAGCGTTGAAAACACCACTACCAGCGAGAATTCACGAATGATATTCGCGATCAGTCCCTGTACAAAGACAAGTGGCAGAAACACCACCACGTCTACCATTGTAATGGCCACCGCCGTGAAACCAATTTCATTCCGGCCATCGAGTGCAGCCGTCCGTCGGTTTTTACCCATTTCGAGGTGCCGGTAGATATTTTCCAGTACCACAATCGAGTCATCGACCAGAATACCGACCACCAGCGACAGGGCCATCAACGTCATCAGGTTCAGCGTGAAACCGAGCACATACATCGGCACGAAGACCGAGATAATCGAAGCCGGTACCGACACCATAACGATAAAGGCATTTCGGATGCTGTGCAAAAAGAGCAGCATCACCAGCGCCACGAGCACCACCGCAAATTCAAGATCAAATATTACCCCGTCGGCCGAAGCAAGTGTATAGGTCGACGAATCGCTGGTAATCTCGAATTTCAGTCCAATGTTGGCATATTGTTTTTCAATACCGCCCAGAATGCCCCGCACCTGCTGACTGATCGCTACCGCGTTGGCATCCGTTTGTTTCTGAATGGATATACCGATGGATTCGCGTCCATTGATCCGGTTAATGGTTGTTGCGTCGGCAACACCATCTGTCACGGTTGCTACATCGTTCAGTACGACTTTCGTGCCCGTGGCCGATGTGATCAGAGCAGCATTCCGAATCTGGTTGATGTCGGTAAATTTACCAGCCAGCCGGATGGCATACTGAGCCTGATCGGTTTCGATACGACCGGTTGGGTAATCGAGGTTGGCCGAGTTGACCGCCTGTGTTACCTGTGCCAGCGACAGGTTATAAAGCTTCAGTTTATTCGGATCGATACCAATCCGGATTTCGCGCTCGCGGCCACCCGTCAGTGTAACCTGACCGACGCCGTCTACTTTTGTCAGCTGTGTCCGAATCTGATCATCGACCAGATCATAGAGTTTGGTCGCTTCCAGATTCGCACGAATCCCCATCCGAATAACGGGCACATCGTCGGTCGAGAATTTTTGCAGGGTCGGTGACTCTACTTCGTCGGGCAATTGCGAAAGAACCGCATTCACTTTTCGTTGTGCATCCTGCAAGGCCTGATTAGGGTTAGCACTGGCAGCCAGCTCGATTTGAATAATCGACAACCCTTCCTGGCTCGTCGAACTGATGTTTTTCAGATTTTCGAGCGACGACACGGCATCTTCGAGTTTGCGCGTCACCGAATTTTCGACCTCCCCCGCAGCGGCCCCCGGATAGGTCGTAATGACGGTCACGACCGACGCATCGAACTTTGGCAACAGGGTGTAGTTCAGGCTTTTGTAGGATATAAAACCTAAAATGCCCAGGATAGTAAAAGCCACTACAACCAGCGTCGGGCGTTTAATGGCTATTTCTGTTACTGACATAAGACTATTATTTTCAGTTTGTAGTGTTCAGTTTAAGGTTTTCAACTGGTTGAGGTAAACAGGTCTAAGTGCTTCTCTCCCTGTAAACCCAAACTGAAAACTGAATTAAGGATTTACCGCTACCGACGTATCCGTTTTTCCCTGAGCTGCACCATTCTGGTTAACAGTAACTTTGGCTCCGTTGCTTAGATTCAGCTGACCATTAACAACCACTGGTTCGCCCTGTTTCAGGCCATCGAGCACCTGATATTGATCGCCATTATCGTAGCCAAGCCGGATTTTACGCAGCCGGGCTATGTTGTTCTGCACCACATAAACACTGGCACTGTCGGCACCACCAACCAGGGCCCGACGCGGAATAAACAATCCGGCAACCCCTTTTTTGAAGGTAAAGTTGGCATTAGCCAGCGTGCCTGCTTTCAGTTGATTTTTGCTGTTGTTGCTCAGATAAATTTCGACCGGGTAATTGTGCAGGTCATCACCTTTAGGGCTGATATAATGAACACTTCCCGAAAAAGTTACCCCCGGAAACGCCTGAGCTGTAATGGTTGCCTTATCACCCTGTTTAAGCTGATAAACAGCCTGTTCCGGCACATTAACGACCAGTTTCAATTCCTGTAAATTAATCACCGATGCCAGAACCGCGCCCACGGCAACATATTCGCCATTTTCCACTTTCTTGTCGTATACATACCCACTGATAGGGGCAACCACCGCTCCATTGCCCAACACACGCTGCTGCTGTTTCGAATTCAGAATAGCGGTTGCATACTGGTCTTTGTATTTCTGATAGGTCTCCTGTGTTACGGCTCCACCTTTCAGAAGTCGCTCGTAACGCTCCATTTCGCGTTTGGCATTTTCGACGGCAGTCTGATTGTTTTCGACAACAATGCCCTGTACTTCGTCCTGAATATAACCAACCTGCTGGCCTTTTTTGACAAAGGAGCCCAGCACCAGTTTGAAGTTCTGAAGCTTTCCGCGCGTTTCAGAAATGATGTTCCCTTCATACTGTGCTTCTACCGTTCCGAGCAGCGCCAGATTCTGGTCGAGACGCTCATAAGAAACAGGTTGTACATCCACAACGGGCGTTGTCTGGAATTGTACCGAAGACGTCTTGGCGGCCTCAATATCTTTTTTGTTGTTTATCAACCGGAAGACAATCAGTGCGATAAGGGCAGCTACCGCTCCAATAATAATAATTCGTTTCATGGTAACTGTTTATTTTTGAGTGACGTATTGAAGAATGGTTCCCTGCGAGTTTTCGTAATCCAGCCGGGATTGATACAGACTAATCAGTTTATTCGCCAGGTTGTTTTGGGCGGTGGTTAATGCATCTTTGGCATCGATCAAGGTGACCGATGTAGCGATTCCTTCCTTGTACTCCAGTTCGGTAACGGTCAGAATCCTGCGCGCCAGTTCGATGTTATCACGTTCACGCTGAATATCGGTCACCAGATTCTGGTAGCTTACCTGGGCATTGGTCAGACTTAACTGCGCCGACTCGCGCGTCAGAATCTGCTGAAGCCGCAGCGTTTCGAGATTCAGTTTGTTTTCACGATCACGATACCGGCGCTGATTACCGTCGAAAGGCGTCCACGATAAGGTCAAGCCAATTGTCGAGCTTTGGAACCAGGGGAAATTTCCGCTGAAAAAATTAAACTCTCTACGTTGGGCATTGGTAGCATATGTACCATAGAGACCGAGCGATGGATAATACCCCCGGTTGTTTGACTGCCGATTTAGATCCTGCAACTGTGTATTCAACACTAATTGTTGAAAATCAGGGCGATTCTCGAAAAAGCGGCTATCAGCAGCGGGTAATTCATTCACCTGTAACTCTTTTTCAATGGCCAGCGGCTGAAGCGCCAACGTTTCCGAAAGTGGCATTCCCATCTGGAATTTCAGCTGGTTAATTGCCTGTTCGTAGTTTCGGTTTGCCTGTTCCAGCTGCGACTGTAAATTATTGCGGTTTAACTGAATACGCCCAAAGTCAATCTCACGTGTAGTGCCGTTTTTTAGCCGAACCTGCTCCTGTTGCAACAGCGTGTCGGACGAGTTCAGATCGCGGATGGTCAGGCGTTTCTGTAAATCAATAACCAGAGTCTGGTAATACGCTCTGGCAATGTTGTAGGCTTGCGTTTGTTCAGCCAGTATGGTTGCCTGCGCCTGTACCTTGGTCGAAATTTTAGCGGCTTTCAGTGCCAATCCAAACGAAGGATCGAAGAGTTTCTGATCGACGCGCCCGGTCAGGGTTGTATTATATTGGGTACCAAACTGGATAGGAATAAATGTGCCCGGCGGTTGCCCATTTAACTCGCCTGGTAGCAACTGCACCGGAATCTTAACGTTATCCAGCACCGAACCCGAAACGGAAACCTGCGGAAGATTTCGACCGATAACCTGCTGCGTTTGCGCAAGCGATATCTGCTCATTAACCCGCGCGATCTTAATGTTCGGGTTATTTACCCGTGCGTACTCAACACACTGTGCGAGCGTGTACCCACCCGACGGCGCATCCTGTGCACTGACCCAGTTTGCCAGTAGACCCAGCACTATCAGCATAGTCTGCTTCATGCCTTTCATTGTTTCTAAAAAATTATAACCTTAAGATGTGAATGATGGGAGTTAAAGGCTCCGAATAAACCGGCGAATGGCCCGTTCAAAAAGCAAATCTGGTTGCTGAAACAGGGCTACCATTTTAGGGTCTTCCACTCGCTCAAGCAGTTTGGCACCCTGTTCGGGCTGAATGTTGATGATCAAATTGATATAACCCTGCATCAGGCAAAACCAGTTAAAGATCACTTCACCGATATTTTCTGGCCCTGAGCAGAGCTCCCGGAATAAACTTTCTATTTTCTGTTTGCCTTCCTGCATGCCTTCCCGAACCATTTCCCGTTGCTGGGCCATTCGTTCCGGGTTATGCATGAGTCGGAATACTTCCGGTTGTTCGCGGGCAAATGTCCACTGTACCATCGATAGCCGAACTATTTTCTCTTCAGCGCTCAATTCCATGGCCAGAATCGCGTCAAACGTCTGTCGATTGGCCGTGTGCCCTTCTTTTACTATGTTGAGCAGGACATCTTCTTTATTTTCGAAATGCTCATATACAATCGGGGGCGTATAGTCAATAGCGTCGGCAATACTGCGAATGGTTACAGCATTCCAGTCTTTCTCGCGGGCTATTTGCCGGGCTGCATCCAGAATACGTTGCCGGATTTCTGCTTTCTGCCTTGTTCTGCGGTCTATTACACTCATTTTCTAACGGTATGCAAAATATCTAACAAAGATAGATTTTATTTGTTTCGTTAAATTCGATTTTTTCTAATTTTTTGATAAACGGCCGTTTCTAAACGGCAAATGGCTTCCGCATTTCAACGATGCGGAAGCCATTCCTTAAAAAATACTATAGTTTATGCTTAAAATTTGATTCTGGATTGCTGGTTCCTGAGCCGATGATCCTATACGCCCTATAGCTGCCCAGCCTGAGCTATTGTTTCCCATGAAATTAGCATAAACCAGACTAACATGAGTCTACTTAGCCGTTATCGATATGCCCTTGAGTCGTGTTTTTGTTAGTTAGGGACTGTCAATATCAATTGAGATTATTTTTGTTTAGAATAATTATAAATAATTTTTTATCCTCTGGTTTTTACCGTTCATTTGTATAAAAAATCACCAGATAACAGTGTTGTAGACGACTATCCCACGTAACTGTCTCATAATCTTTTACTATAAGCATAAGCAGCTTGTAAGTAAATCAGGTTGTTTATATGAGATGCAGCAAAACGGGGCGTAACGAGCAATATCAAACTTAAAACCAGGGAGTTGCTACAGCCAGGTGGTAGAAAACATGAGTGATCGTGTAAAGTCAGGAAATGCCTAAAATTTAGTAAATAGAACGGACCAGATGCAAAAACGGTATCGAGCCTCTCGATACCGTTTTTTATTAATCAGCCTTTCTCAGCGAACCGTGCACGAATAAGTTACTTCTATTTAGCTCACCAATTGGAACTTACGCTGACCAGGCATTATGGCTTCCAGTCGCAGTCTGGCGAAAGCCACTCCTGACCCGGATCGATCGGGGCTCCGTCGGGAGGGGCCTGCGCACTAGTTGGGCGCAGATCGGCAATGTTACCTTCAGCCCGGCGAATCTGATCGCTGGCAAACAACCGATGGGCAGCTGATTTAGGGTTCGCACTGGGTGCGATAAGTTTGCTCTTTAATTGATCAAGCTTTTGAACAGCTACTGCCCGCGCCTGTGACGTGACTTCCGGATTGTTGGCCAGCTCAATTAGTTTTTGCAGGAATAACTTATCTGTAAGCCGTTTTACTTCGGCCTGATAACCATCCGTTGGATCAGCTTTATACCATGTAGCACTAAGCAGTTGCTCAAGCATTGTCTCCAGACTAACCTGTGCCGGGTCGATAGCAGACTGCACGACTAAACGACTAACGCGCTCGGGGTTCAATAGCATCTGAAGTGTCATACCAGCCGCAGCTTCGGGCGCGCCCATCGGATCAAATGTAATACCTGTCCGGCGTTTGAATACTTCACGGGGATTAGGATCATACCGGAATGGACGGGGTGGAATCATCGACAGGATGGGCGTTGGAAGCGCCAGAAAAGCCGGATCGATTGTTGCCAGCAAGGCATCGATAGCGCGCTTCTGCTCCTGCGCCGGAACGGTCGACATAACGGGTTGTCCATCACCACGCAAGGCATTGGTATACGCCTGGCCACCTACTACTTTCGCAGCGGCTTCTACCTGATACCGGTGGAACATATACATCGGAACAAGTACTTCTTCGAGCGTTGCCATCGGAGCACCGGCCGGGATTTTCGTGGCCGAAAAGTTTGCCAGCGCTATTTTTCGAACCTCCGATACGCGCTTTAGTTCATCGACGGCATTAGCACCATTGTCCCACAGGTGTGTGCCGGGGTGTGCAGACCCTTCGGGGCGGGCATCCTGATCGGTCAGGAACGTCAGACCTGCCTTGTGCATGTCGCCCACGATCTTGTCCAGCGCCTGTTTCTCGTCTGTTCCGCTCGGAAACTGCTCGTAGCCATACCGGATACTCCACTTATCGTACGTTCCAATTCCTTTGGCATACGCGTCTGACAGATCGATGCCAGCCCCTTTTACCTTGGCGACCATTGTTGGGTAATCCATAACCGACGCCCGGTTTTGCGTACTGGCGATGTAATTATGGGGTAAGCCTAGCGTATGGCCAACTTCATGCGCAGCCAGTTGCCGCAATCGGTCGAGTGACATCTGAAGCATCGGGTCAGTAGCAGGATTCATTGCATTGGCAAAGTCACCTACCAACCCCTGAGCAATGAGATAATCCTGACGAACGCGAAGCGAGCCAAGGGTAACTTTTCCCTTGATGATCTCGCCAGTGCGTGGATCAATGATACTCCCGCCATACGACCAGCCCCGCGTTGAGCGGTGAACCCACTGAACCAGATTATACCGGACATCCATTGGGTCGGCATCCGCAGGAAGCAGTTTAACCTGAAACGCATCTTTGTAACCGGCCGCTTCAAACGCCTGATTCCACCAGGCAGTGCCCTCCATCAGTGCCGAACGAATTGGCTCGGGCGTACCAGGATCGAGGTAATAAATGATTGGTTTAACAGCCTCGCTAACGGCTGCCGATGGGTCTTTCTTCTCCAGCCGGTGCCGCGAAATATAGCGCTTCATAATTGGCTGACTCACGGGCGTTGCATAGTCAAAATACTCGATACCACCGTAACCGATGCGCGGATCGAACAGACGTGGTTTGTAACCTGCGTCGGGAAGTTGCACAAACGAATGGTGCTGGTGCATGGTCACGGCCGATGGCGTAGGCACAACCTCACGCAGGTAAGCGCCCGGATTGTCGCCCGTAAGGGTTATGATCGTCTCGAACTCCGTGTTTTGCGGAAAGGATTTCGTATGTGGCAGGTACATGGCACTCCGCGCCGGATCAAATTTGAAGGCTCCCTGCTTGGTTCGGGTAATGGCCTGCACAGCGCCAACCGCATCCTGCATCAGAAAAGGAGTCAGATCAACCAACACTTTGCCTCCTTCTTCGGCCGCAATCTCAAAACCAGCATGAACCGACTTGGCAAACGACTCTTCCACTGCCCGACGTTCGAGGGGGTCGCTGGTAATGGCACGATAGGCGTAGTTTGGTTCGATAAGCAGTACTTTCGGGCCACTGCGCTGAAACTTCACGATGTGTTCCTGCCCTAGCCGACCACGGTCGAGGCCAATGTCGTTAGAACCTACCCCCTGAGCCAGGGTTGGATAGTACAGAAATTCGGTGTCGAATTTTTCGATTTCAAGCCAGATCTTCCCTTTTTTAGCATCCCAATAATAAGTCAGGAAACCAGGAGTACGCTCCATACCCGATGTGAAGGTGGCAATACTGGCAGACGTATTCGTGGGCGACTGGGCATTAATTTGGCTATAAGCCGATAGTAAGAGGTAAAAAAGAGCAAATACGCGTTTTTTCATACTAAATGAGCGGTTGTATTTGCCGCTCAAGATACAGCCAAATCGCTTATGTATTGATGTCAAAAGCTGGAGTCCGCTCAATCAGTAGCCGATTCAACAGCACAAAGAGCTATCAGAAACCATAAAACCGGCACCAATTTGCTCAACGGGCGAGTTGTCGTTTCAGTACTCCGCCGATAAAACTGCCGATAAATGTTAGCCCTATCGACCCATATAGGCTAAATAATTCCAGTTCCCGTTTGCCGCTTGTTTCTGGAATAAGTACTCAGACAGATTTATTTATGCAATGAATTAGCTTTGTGAAATGCAACCACGCTTTGCCAGTCTCACTCCAGACGAAGAACGTACTCTGCGAGAGGGTCAGCAGCACGGGCCTCAGTTTCGCCATCAAGGTCTGGCTAGAAAAACACCTGCTGAGGTGTACTGTACTCCTTTGCAAGTCGACGTAGAATCGGAAAACCTCAATTAAAAAAAGCAAAAACTGGTCCTAAATATAGGGAGCACTATACAATAACGCAGTTGATCAAGCCAATAATTTACCCGAATAGTGGCTATAAAACGTGGCTATAGCAGGCTAAAATTCGGTACAAACACCGATGGTCAATTACACAATCCGTTCGGCCGATTTCCAGATTTGTTCGTCGTAGTTGATTCCTAATCCTGGCGTATTGGGTATTTGCATGACACCATTCTGCACCCGGATAGCGGGTTCATACCAGGTAGCAGGTTTACTATTCAACTCATAAACAAACTCCTGAAGACCATATAGATTGGGGCAAATGGCGGCTAAGTGCCAGAATGGAGCAATAAGCGGATCGGATTTAGGCGTATGTGGCGCTATAGTTTTGCCATAGGCTCGGGCAATTTCAGCGACCTGCAACCCTCGTAAAATACCGCCGTTATAATAGATATCAGCCTGTAATAAATCATAGACATCTGTCCGCGCCAACCGCTCAAATCGGTAGAGACTTGTATCCTGCTCTCCACCAGCCAACCGGAGTTTTGTAAGCGATTTATTTACACGTCTCAAACCCTCTTCATCCTCAAAATTGCAGGGCTCCTCAAAAATGGCAACTCCGTTGTCTTCCAGCATATGGCCAATTTCAATACCTTCTTCCGGTGTGTATGAACCGTTGGCATCGGCATAGATTGTGATCTTATCCCCTAATTTCTTGCGGACCAAAGGAACGAAAAGCCGCGTCCGGCGGTCATCCTCCGGCGTATTTCTCATACGCCCTCCAACCTTGATTTTTACCCCTTTAGCGCCCGTAGCGGCCAGTTTCTGCGCCAGTCGCTCTACAACAACATCAGCAGTATCAGTGCCCCGATCAAAATCGGAAATATATACCTCATACTGATTCCGCAGGGGTTTGCCCAGTAACTGATAGACTGGTTTTTTACTCAAGCGCCCCAACAGGTCCCAAACGGCAATTTCAACAGAGCCAATGCAATTCCAGAGCGACATACCGGCATATTTGTAGTTCGAATTAAGACGGTATGCATCATCAATTAGCTGCGGCAGGTCGCGGGCATCTTTCCCCGTAAAGTGCTCGATGACAAGCCCTTTCAATAACGAGGTCAGATTCTGCATCCGTTCGTTGCATTGAGTAATCCCCTTTGTTCCATCCTGCGCAGTTACCACCACCATCAATTGCCCTTGTGTCTTAAGCAATTCTACGGACCGAATGGGTACAGGATCAGCTATCGCTTTGTGCAGATCAGGCAATTTCCAGGCAGGCAATTCACTGCCAGCCGTTTGATCCAGGTTAAAGACGCTGGGAGTAGCGAGCAGACTGCTGCTTACAATCGTTTTATGAAGAAATTGTCGGCGCTGCATAGGAATGGGGTAAGTCAGATAAACAAGCAAAGCCAACTATGAATCGAACATACTGGACAAATACCTTACGTTTCCTTATTAGCTCCAAATCAACCAAATGAGGCTCGGCAAGGGATTTGGTGCCTGTTATAGTTTTGCCTAGCTAAGCCAACCTTACAGGACAGGTTCAACACCCGAACAATAAGTGGTGAAATGATTTTGTGTTATGTTTACATCCCATGAAGGTATTTACAGGGAGCTTCCCGCTTCAGCGCCCATTCGAGACCCTAAGAAATTGCCTGAGCAGTCCGACGTAGGCCCAATTTTCTCAACGCTACACAACAACGGGATCGTGCTTTCTGGTGGGCTTATCTGTAAGTTGCCATCGTAAAAATCAAAATACATAAATCAACTTACCCGCACATCAATAAGTGATGTCCAAAATGGAAATAAATTCACGATTCAGGATTGACGATTCACGCTTACGGTGGCTTTTGTTATTTTCCCTGCTTGTACAAATCATTTTCTCTATCACCCAGGTTGGCTTTCTTCATCCTGACCAGCACTTTCAATTAATCGAGTTTTCTTCCTGGCAACTGGGGGAACCTTCCGGTGCCACCAGTGTCTGGGAACTAAAGAGCCATATACGGCCAACGGTACAAGTTTATCTGTTTTCGGGGTTTATTCTTGCCTGTCGGTTTTTCCACATATATGATGCCTTCGTGCAGCTAGCAATCCTGCGCCTTATTTTTGGGCTTCTGGGTTTTGTCGTATTTAACGCGATTGGCATTTATTATTTCAAGTCCAACAAAAAACTACTATACCTGGTCCTGTTGCTGATCAATTTATCCTGGTCACTTCCCTACATCCGTACATTATTTAGTTCCGAAATGGCATCGTCTATTGTATTCTTCGGCGCCATTCTATTGTATGAACTAAAAAAAGGAAAGTTTCTCTATGTTTTATTAACGGGTTTTCTGTTTAGTCTGGCTTTTTATTTCCGCTTTCAAATAGCATTTGGTATTGTTGGTTTCGGTATATGGTTTCTGTTTATTGACAGAAAATATGTAAATCTGTTGCCTATTGCGATTGGATTTGCTGCAGGAGTGGCCATTAATGTTTTTTTAGATTATCATTTTTATCACCAGCTGGTTTTTACTCCCTTCGATTATTATCGGGTAAATATTACAGAAGGTAAGGCAGCCGAATTTGGCACCTCCAGTTTTTTGTGGTATATATTATTGCTGGCGCTGGTTATTGGTACGCCACCGCTTAGTATTTTTCTTTTTTATTATAGCTTGAAAGGCGCTGGACAACAATACCGTCAGCCGCTGGTTTTTGCCGTCGCGTTTTTTATCATAGGCCATTGCCTGGTAGCACACAAGGAAGAACGCTTTATGTTCCCGATAGTCAATGTGTTACCCGTTATAGCAGGCTGGGGTTTAGAGTCATTTATTGCTTATTATCAGCGTGCCCGTACAGGAATTCGTAATTTTCTAAAAGGAATTTTATATTTCAGTGTAGCGCTTAATACGCTGGTATTAATTTTGTTTTTAATTTTAAATCCGTATTATCAAGCAATAGAATTTACCAGAAAACTGACAAATACATTTAAGGATTCAAAACCCACTATTTATTGTTTTTCGCGTACGCCATTTGAAACGGAAAGTGGTCTGCCATTAACTTTTTACCGAAAAAATGCGCCGAATATTAAGCTTGTCAAATTTCATGATGCTGATTCTGCCCGGTATTTAAAAAATGCATGGATGGTAACTACGTTTAATGACGCAAAAGAAAAGTTGTCACTTTTCGACAGCCTTGGCTTTAAACCGCAACTTTATTCATCTGCCATCCTGTGGAATACGAACGCCTATTTACAGTCAAAACAAATAGGGACAATTAATGAAATTTGGGTACTTTATAAAAAAGAATAAGCTAGGCCTATACCGAACCAATAGTGACGATTAGCAAACACTATTGGCTTACGGGATCATTGACAAAATAATCACGAATCAATCTCGTATAGTCCCCATCGCTGTTTTTTGTTTTGGCATCGATGTAAAACTGGGCGTCCTCACCCACAACATAACGCAGTTGTTGTTTCCCATCAGTAGTCGCTTTGTAAATGGTCGCGGCAACCATTTCTGGACTTGCTTTTGGGATATGTTGGGTCGTTTGCGCATACCGACCAAAGAACAAAGCCAGCAGAGGATTATAAACAGGAATCTCATTTTTGATCATAGTCAGCCCATTTCGAAAATTGGTGGCGACTCCACCTGGTTCAATGATTTTGACTGTTATCCCCAAAGGAAGCACTTCATGCGATAAGGCTTCGGAAAAGCCTTCTACGGCAAATTTCGAACTGTTATATAAACTACCAAATGGTAACGCAACGACACCGCCAAATGAAGAAATATTGATGATCGTTCCGCTACCCTGAGCCCGCATATAAGGAATCACAGCCTGAGTAACCTGCATCATTCCGAATACATTTACGGCATACTGCTGCCGAATCTGCTCTTCTGTAGCAGATTCAAAAACACCCATCACGCCATAGCCTGCATTGTTGATGAGTGCATCAATTGTACCGAACGTATCTGTACCGGCTTTAACTGCTTTCCGAATGGATTCGGTATCGCTAACATCCAGATAATCAACCAGAACATTATTCAATTGAGTCAATTCCGTTTCCTTTTCGGGTGAGCGCATGGTCGCTATTACGTTCCATCCGTTTTCGTGAAAAAGTTTAGCGGTTTGTTTGCCAAAACCAGAAGAGGCTCCGGTAATTAACACTGTCTTTGCCATTGTTTTACACTTTATTTGTTCAGTGCAAAGGTCAGGCGATAAACGGCATTGGGCTTATACATTTCAACGGATGACTTATACAAAAACAGGCAGTTGTTTGTCTCTTCTGATTGCTGCAACCCAGGCTGGATTTGAAATAGCTACGAATGCTTGCCTTTAAGACAAGTCACAGCCCGGATGCGATCGCATAGCACTAGGCAGGATACCGAAGTATTTTTTAAAGGCTACCGTAAAATGAGCCGGATTTTTATAGCCTACCCAATACGATATTTCACTAATCGTTTTTTCGCCTTCCAGCAAAAAGTGTCGGGCATCTTCCATCCGCCGTTGGGTAATGTAGCCAAGAATTGTCGTACCTATTTGTTCTTTGAATCCTCGCTTCAGGTTGAATTCATTCAGACCAACGAGTTTAGCCAATTCAACAATCGTAGGCGTATTCGGGTAACTGCTATCCAGCACTTCGCGAGCTTCGTGTATTTTATGGATATCCGCTTTTTTTGATAGAAGAACAACGGGCTGAGCGCCCTGCATTTGCTCCAGTTGAAGCATGAGTAGTTCAGTTATCCTGGACTCCAGAAATAACCGTTTCAACGAGCCCGTCCGCGGGCTGGCGCGCATATCCCGAATGATCCAGTCCATAGCAGCCGTAATCGGTAGATTTTTAGCCGAGATATAAGCCGGTTTCTGCTGATTTATCCTGGCCACCAGGTGTCGATGCAAGTCACTATCAGGTGGTAATAGGCGAAAATAAGTTTCTTTGGGAATCACAACTACGCTATAATCCAGTTGCTCTGGAGATGCATAGTAGTCATAAACACTTTTCGACGGAGGAATGTAGGCGATATTATGCTGACCAGTCGAGAAGGCCTGGCTCGTTGTCTTCCCGCCCGTTAATGCCTTGCTTTCGCCCCGCAGCGCAAAATCCAGTTGAATAATATCTTCTTCTACTTCCTTAATCAGCTGGATCGATTGCGTGAGCTGGAACTTGCAGTGGGCCATAAAGAAATTACCCGTTGTGAGCTGAGTGTCGGTGATACAGCCCATCTGCTCATGCTGAATCCTGACCTGCTTCTCCTGAAAGAGCTCAGTTTGTCCATCATTTCCCGTCAATTCTTCCTGGCGTAACGGTGTGTCAACGCCTTTAGATTTTATAGTTATTTCCAAAATAGCCCGATTTCGATAGGAATGCTCCCGGTTACGATACCTACTCTACTCATTCAAGCCGCAAATTTGCATCAAATTAGAATTAATCTAAATAAAATGAGACATATTTATTCCATTTTCGTTCTGTGTTTAAGTTTGTTGACGCTCTCTAGTGTTGAGGGTCTTGCTCAAACACACGGATCAATTCGTGGTAGTGTAAAAACCAGTGATGGTAATCCAGCTTCGTTCGTTAATGTTAGTCTGAAGGAAATTCGCAAAGGAACGATTACAGCCGAAGACGGCACCTACCAGTTGAAAGGAATTAGCGCTGGCACCTATACGATGCAGATCACATTCGTGGGTCTGCAAACCCAGGAGAAGGCTGTTACAGTGAAGGCCGGTCAGACCACACAAACGGATTTCTCCCTGATTGAAAGCGCAGCCCAATTGAGCGAAGTAGAGGTTACCGGAAATAATCGAACCGTCACCCTCGGCAAAGCTGCGATTGCGCCCTTAGACCTTCCACAGATGAGTGGTGTGGTAAGCAGTGTTGTGATCGCGAATCAGCAGGCAGCCCGCCTGGGAGATGTTCTGAAAAACGTAAGTGGAGTATCCCTAACCCAGCAACGGGGTGGTGTGGCCGAAACGTTCTCGGCACGGGGCTATAGCATTGGCATTGCCGGTGCGGGGGGTAGTATTTTTAAAAATGGGGTCATTTCCAACACGATGGGTTTCCCCGAAGCCAGTACTCTGGAGTCGGTTGAGGTATTGAAAGGTAGTTCTGCCTTACTATATGGCAATGTTTCGGGCGGTCTGATTATCAACATGGTTACCAAGAAGCCAAAATTCGAGCACGGTGGTGAAGTGTCGATGCGGGTCGGTAGTTATGGCCTTTATAAACCCATAGTTGACGTATACGGCCCACTGGCAAAAAACCTGGCGTTTCGGGTGGTCGGCACCTATGAGACCGCCAAAAGTTACCGGGATGTCGTGAAAACGAACCGGGTATATGTTAATCCATCCCTGCTCTACAAACTAGGCCAGAAAACCACCATTCTTCTTCAGGGCGATTACCTGAAATCAGATCTGACGCCCGATAACGGTATCGGTTCGCTGAACCTGAATCAGGATGCCATCATTCCCGATGTGCCCCGTTCGCGGTTCATTAACACACCCTGGGCTTATAACAATGTCGATCAGACATCCGGGTCGCTGAACATTGACCATGCCATTTCTGACAACTGGAAATTGACAGCCATTGCTTCGGCCCAGGGCACGAATGTAAGTGCCTATGGAGCAGGTGTACCCAACAATAACGTATCGGCTACCGGCGACTGGACCCGCACGCTCAGCCGAACCATGACCAGCGAAAATAATGCTACCGGGCAGGTAAACCTCAACGGACGATTCAATACCGGCGCTATTGGCCACCAGTTGCTGGTCGGTAGTGATTTGGTTAGTATAGTGAGTGAAAGCAATTTGTATACAGTTAATTATGGGACAGGCAAAACGTCCTACGATAAAATCAACATTCTGAATCCGAGTCTGTACGAAGCCCGCAGCGACATTCCCGATGCAACTGCAACAAGCCGGACCACATCGCCCTCGACGCGGCTCGGATTCTATGCACAGGATTTAATCAGCCTGACCGATAAGTTTAAAATTCTGGCTGGTATTCGTTGGTCGCAGCAACGAACAGTGCAGACAACCATCCTTAATCTGTTGACCCAGGTTGAAACGCGGGGCACGGCCGAAACCAAAACCGATGCAGCCTTTTCACCTAAAGTGGCTCTGATGTATCAGCCCACCAAAACCACTTCGTTTTTCGGCAGCTACTCCAACAATTTTACCATCAACTCGGGGGTCGATATATACGGGCAACTCTTAAAACCTTCTATTGTCGACCAGTTTGAAGCGGGCGTAAAAAACGAATTGTTTAACGGTCGTATTACGGCCAACCTCGGCGTTTACCACATTGTAAACAGTAATTTTGCCCAGATGGCCCCGCTCAAAGCGGATGGAACAGCTAATGCCGACGCAAACGTGAAGGAGTTTACGGGTCAAACCACCAGCGACGGCCTGGAAATAGACCTGACAGGTAATCTGTCGAAGAATTTCTATTTCATTACCGGATACGGCTATAATTACATGCGGTATACCAAAGCATCACTCGTGAAAGGTTCGCCCATCGAAGGTGAACGGCTAACCAACAACCCGGCGCACACGGCGAATGCCACTATTTTTTACACGTTTGATTTGCCTCAACTGCGTGGTTTAAAACTGGGCGCGTCGGCCTTTTATACAGGAGCCCGTTATGGCGGCAACAACAATACGTATGGGCAAACCCCGGAATTTAGCCGCCTGATTCCACTGACCGGCTTCACAACGTTCGACCTGTCGGCAGGCTATACATTCCAGAAAATTTCGCTATTAGCCAAAGTGTCGAACATCACCAATACGTTGAATTACCTGATTCACGACCGCTATAGCATTATGCCGATTCCACCCCGGCAGTTTACAGCAACACTGTCGTATCGATTTAAATAATTCTGTACTGATCGATTTTAAACCGATAAGGTCTTTGGAGACCTTATCGGTTTTTATTATAGGTTTTTTAAATATAGTGGCAGCCCATAAGCCTTATTTAGATTGAATCTTATTAATTTGCACCCCGTTTCGTTTTCCGCTTAGGGCCCAAACAAGTTGTATCAGTATTTCAACTCCAGTATATCAGTATGAAAAAAATAATCATCGCCATTCTGGCAGGCATCGCCTTCTCAGCTCAGGCCCAGAAAAACGTTCTGCTGGAACAGTCGTTCTGGCAGGGCAAGCCTGATGTGGCTCAGGTTAAGGCGGAAGTCGAGAAAGGAAACAGTCCGTCGCAGTTCAATTCAAATAGTTTTGATCCCGTCGTGATGGCGATCAATGCCCAGGCTCCCAACGAGACGATCAAGTATCTGTTGTCGCAGTACGGCAATGACGTGAACAAGATCACGCATGATAGCCGCATTTATCTTCACTGGGCTGCCAATCGGGGTAATGTCGACATTATGGAATACCTGATCGCAAAAGGGTCTAAAGCCAACGTAGAAGACAGCCACGGCATGACCGTCTTGAATTTTGCGGCCGGTAGTGGCCAGCCGAACACACAGGTCTATGAATTGTGCCTCCAAAATGGAGCAGATCTAAAGAAGGATCTGAATCATGACGGGGCCAATGCCTTACTGATTGCGATTGCCAACGACAAGGATCTAAAGCTGACCGATTATTTTGTCGCGAAAGGTCTTGATTTGAAAAGTACCGATGCCGCTGGTAACAACGCGTTTAGTTATGCAGCACGGGGTGGCAATATTAATATCCTGAAAGCGCTGCTGCAACGAGGTGTTCCGGTCAACGAGACCGCCATGATTATGGCCAGCCAGGGCGGGCGTCAGGGTGCTAATTCCATCGAGGTGTTTCAATACCTGGAAAGTCTTAACATCAAACCGACCGCAACCAACAAAGCCGGTGAAAACGTCCTGCACGCGCTTGTTCGCAGACCCAAGCAGAATGAAATTATCCAGTATTTTCTGGCGAAAGGCGTCGATGTCAATCAGGCCGACGAAGAAGGTAATACGGCCTTTATGAATGCAGCCGCTGCCAACCGGGATATTACCGTTCTGGAAATACTGCAACCGAACGTAAAAAACATCAACCAGAGCAACCAGAAGGGCGCAACAGCACTGGCTTTGGCGGTGCGGGGTAATTCACCCGAAGTAATAGGCTATCTGTTAAATAAAGGAGCAGACGTTAATGTAACGGATAAAAACGGCGATAATCTGGCCGCTTATCTGGTACAGTCCTATGCCGGTAACGGCCCACGTGCCGATGAATTTGATGCGAAACTGAAACTGATTCAGGATAAAGGGCTTGACCTTAAGGCTCCCCAGAAGAACGGCAATACGCTGTACCATCTGGCAGTTGCCAAAAATGACCTTTCGCTGGTGAAACGGCTGGAGCCTCTCCAGATCGACGTAAACAGCAAAAACAAGGAAGGTATTACGGCCCTGCATAAGGCAGCCATGGTATCGAAAGATGATGCCATGCTTAAATATCTGTTGTCTATTGGCGCCAAAAAGGATATTCCGACCAACTTCAAAGAAACCGCTTTCGATCTGGCCAGTGAAAATGAATCATTGGCTAAAAACAACGTGTCTGTTAACTTTCTGAAATAAGTGTATGTCTTGTTTGCATAAAATCAGCCTGCTGGTCCTGACCCTGGTGGTTGCCGGATCATCGGCTTCGTTTGCTCAACAGTCGGGAACCACCCAGTACAAGTGTATGATCCAGATGACCAACTACATGGGCGAAAAAGCGTATATCGCCGTTTCGCTCATGAACGGAAAAGGTGTCTACGAGAAAACACTGTATGTACTCGGCTCCGATAAAAAATGGTATCCTGACGTTAAGGAATGGTATAAGGCCGTGGGCAAAAAAACGACTAATATCAGCGCGATTTCCGGAGCATCGGTGGCTGGCGGAGATCGTAGCGTCATCGTGCTGGAAATCGACAATTCGAAGCTCAATAAAGAGTACAAACTGCGGTTCGAAAGTGCCGTAGAGGATAAGGAAGATCACGCGAAAGATCTCGAAATTCCGCTCACGACCGAAGGACTTTCCGCCAAGAGTGAAGGGACGGGTTATATTCGCTACGTACGCTTCAGCCCCAATACCAGTAACTGAGTTGTGTCAACCACGTTATACCAACCACGTTACGTTGCCCTAATTAATCGCGGCCGGATTTATGACCATTTCTGTTTGGAGATACAGCCACTTGGTGTTGGCTGTATCTTCTTTTCTTTTGCTGACCCTGGCCTCGACCACAGGAATCATACTGGCGTTCGAACCCGTATCGCAAAAAATTCAGCCGTATCGTGTCGATACCATTAGTCAACTTACCCTGGCTCAGACGCTGCCAGTTCTGAAAAAAAGCTATACCGAAATCAGTGAACTGAGCGTCGATGCCAACCAGTTTGTGCAGATCAAGGGGAGCGATGCCGATGGAAAAAACCTGACCGCTTACATTGATCCGCAGACGGGCAAAATTCTGGGTATTCCCACGAAACAAAGTGAATTTTTCCAGTGGGTCACCGCTCTCCATCGGTCCCTGTTTCTGCACGAAGCCGGTCGGTTTTTTATTGGACTAACCGCGTTTCTGCTGCTGTTGATTACTGTTTCAGGCACCATGCTGATTATCCAGCGTCAGCGGGGAGTAAAGCGGTTCTTTACCCGGATCGTTCGGGACAATTTTGCCCAGTATTACCACGTCGTGCTGGGACGGCTGTCGCTGATTCCAATCTTTGTCATTGCGCTTTCGGGGACTTACCTTTCACTGGCCCGGTTTGGTCTGGTCGGTGAGGATAAAGTTTCGCCCAAAATCGATTTCGACGCTATTCAGTCAAAGCCAGAACGAAAACTGGCCGATTTTTCGGTATTTAAAAACACACGACTTGCGGACGTACAGACCATCGAATTTCCGTTTTCGGAAGACGTCGAGGACTACTATACGCTAAAACTCAAGGATCGAGAATTGACCGTCAATCAAATTACGGGCGACATCCTGAGCGAAAACCGGTATCCGGCCGCCGTCTTACTGACCAACCTAAGCCTGGATCTACACACGGGTCGAACGAGCGCAATCTGGGCTATCATCCTGGCAGTGGCTTCGGGGAATATTCTCTTTTTCATCTATTCTGGTTTTGCCATTACCTGGAAACGACGGGCCAACCGCGTCAAAAACAAGTACTCAGCCGATGAAAGCCGGTTTATTATCCTGGTCGGGTCAGAGAACGGCAGTACGTTTCGCTTTGCACAGGCAATTCACCAGCAGTTGATCAAACAGGGTGAGAAAACCTTTTTGACCGAGTTTAACAACTACACCGTTTTCCCCAAAGCAGAGTACCTGATCGCCCTGACTGCAACCTATGGGCTCGGCGAAGCTCCGACGAATGCCCAAAAATTTGCGGCTCTGGTCGAAAAATACCCGCAGCCGCAGCCTGTTCGTTATTCGGTGCTCGGTTTCGGGTCGCACGCCTATCCCGATTTCTGCCAGTTTGCGTTTGAGGTCAATCAGGTGCTGGCCGGTCAGCCCTGGGCTGTTCCACTGGTCGACATCCATACCGTCAATGATCGGTCGCCGGAAGATTTTGGTTTATGGGCCGAAGCCTGGTCGCAGCAGGCCGACCGGCCAATGCCGGTTTCGTCTGATCTGTTGAAGGGACCAGTATCCCGTTTTGAGACTTTGACCGTGACCAATAACACCCGCACCGAGCAGTCTGACGGAACCTTCCTGATCCGGCTGCGGGCCCGTCGTCGGCGGAGTGTTACATCGGGTGATTTGCTGGCCATTTATCCGGCCAATGACCACAGGGAACGCCTGTATTCGATTGGCGTGCTGGAAAAAGAGCTTCAGTTGAGTGTCAGGCTCCACCCAGGCGGGTTAGGATCTGGCTTTTTACACGAGTTAACGCCCGGCGAAACGATCAGGGCTCGAGTCGTTTCTAACGATCATTTTCATTTTCCCCAAAATGCGCCAGTCGTCGTGATGATCGCCAATGGCACTGGCATTGCGCCGTTTCTGGGTATGATTAGCCAGAATAAGCAGCAGATACCCTGTCATTTGTACTGCGGTTTCCGGCAAAGCGCATCGTTCGATAGCTACCGGAACTTTCTGGAAGCAAGCCAGACGACTCAAAAACTCACGAGCCTGCATGTGGCTTATTCGCGGGAAGGCGACAGGCAGTACGTGAGCAGCCTGATCGCTCACGATGCCGAGTTCATCGCCAATGCGCTGATGATGAAAGGTGTAGTGATGATCTGCGGGTCACTGGCGATGCAAAAGGACGTTATTGATCTGCTCGAAACCATCTGTCAGACGAAACTGGGAAAGTCTGTAAGCGTTTATCAGTCGCACAGCCAGATTCTAATGGACTGTTACTAAGCCTGTGATCATCACACCTTGTCGATTGGGTAACAAGCAACGACAAGGTGTGACAATCAATGGCCGGGATTTGTCTTTCTAAAGACTGTATTTTTTCAGATCCAGGTTGCGGGAGGAAAAAATCTGCCCCTCATCGGTGATCAGGATATAGCTGTATTGCGGGTATTTCCTGATGAGTTTCAGCCCGGCTTCTTTGCCCAATACCATGAGCGAGGTACTGAACCCGTTGGCGGTTTCGGCGCTGGGGCCGAAAACCGTCACGCTACTCACACCAGTAGCCGGATAGCCCGTGCTGGGGTTGATGATGTGCGCGTATCGCCTGCCGTTGAACACCACGAATTTCTCGTAACTTCCGGAGGTCACAACGGCGCTCTGCCGTAATGGTACAACGGCGAAAACCGTGTCTTTATGCAGCGGATTGGTGATTCCGATCGCCCAGTCGCTTCCATCCGGTTGTTTACCCCAGGTGTTCATATCGCCCGAACCATTAACGATTCCGGCTTTGATCCCTTTAGCCAGCATCATCTCGCGGCACCGGTCAGCAGCGTACCCTTCGCCCAGGGCACCGAAGCCAATCTTCATTCCTTTGCGTTTGAGAAAAATCGTGGAGTGCTCACGGTCCAGCTCGATATACAGGTACCCTACTTTCTCAACCGATTTTTTAATAGCCTCAGGACTGGGCATCTCCGTCATGGAGCCGTCGAATTTCCAGATCCGGTCCATCGCGGCAAAACTTATATCAAACGCACCATTTGTGATTTTGGAGAAATGGAGTGCTCGCTCTGTCAGGGCAAACACTTCCGGATCAACCTTAACCGGTGTGATTCCGGCGTTTCTATTGACCAGCGAAATTTGTGAATCCGCTCTCCAGTCAGAGATTAAATTCTCGATCCTCGACACTTCGGCAATCACCGTGTCAATATTGCATTCGGCTGCCAGGGAGTCAGTAGCGACAATGGTAATATCGAATCGACTTCCCATTAATTTAACCGTTCGCTTTCGCAACACCTGGGCATTGGCATCGAATCCCGATAAAATCAGGATCAGAACTATTACTTGTTTCATACCGCAAAAATAAGAAAGCCTGATCAGGTCAACCACTTCAGCCAGAAAGTAGTAAAAGACGGGCGTTCTGGACTAGATCTCAGACTCGTTATAAAGCGTTGGAGCACAGTCCGTCAATGAGCGCTTTTGACATTAATCATACAGAAGCTATGTAATTCCTACTCCGGCAGTATCAGATTGTGGTGAATGCAGTAATTGGCTCGTTAACGTCTGTTGTTAATCCGGCAAAACAGTCGTTGAAGTTCATAGTCAATTTTACATTCTGGAAGTTCAGGTAATTGGTTGCGCGATAAGAATGTTATAAACTGTATTGCCAGGGCTACAATGGCCTGTTTATGAGGGCATTTCTGGGTAAATATTGACCAATACTCATTGTCTATCGATGAGCCGGTTTGCTTAGCCCAGCGAACAAACGTTTCATCCATCAGCAGATCCTCAAACTGATAATCAAGCTGCTCTTTCCTGGCGGTGTTGAGACTGCTTCGATTTATGGTAGAATTAATCGTATACTGTTGCAAATGGAGTGGATAGATACGCTCATTTTCATCAGGTAGCTTTTGCGTTAATGGACCAGCTTGTTGATCGATCAAGGCATTCCAAAAAATCTCGCCCTCCGGCGTCTGTAACCAATCACGTACTGTTTGGGTCTGGGCCTGTAAACCAGCCCCCATCCAGAATCGCTCAAGAAACGTTACATAGTCTGTGTTCATGGCAGTGAAATTTAAAGAAGGCGATCATCATTCACACTGGCTATTACCCTTTCGCGCCAGTTGAACCCTATAATCGTTTTGGAATCCAGAAGTAGGTAATACATAGTGCAAAAACAGAGATCGCCTACGCATCGATAAGCGCATTTTTGTTATCAAGCAAGTCAAATTGATACGTACAGATAGCTTGTTAAGAGTTACTGAATTTGCCCAGGTCTGATGAACGCAGCATGCTCAACCGGTGAATTGCCTGCTCAGAGACAGCGTATAGTCCTGTTTAAGCGTATACTACCCGCTCAGGCTGAGGGTTGATGTAAAAATAGTAGCCTGTCTGTCAGGTGAGGTAAAGAGGTTCGAAAAGTATCCGATTATGTTGGCTATGTATCCGATCTACTGGCAACCATTAAATCGGGGAAATACGTACTGACAACTAGTTTTACCATGCTAAGTCAGCATAATATTACTTACAGGAACATCACGTATAAAGGAGCGATTTCCTTTATGATTGATAGGAATGATATTCTTCATCCGTTACGGCCTGAAGCCAAACGACAGCTCCACCCTTACTCACATTCGGGTTAATGGCCAGATGGGTAAACCGCCCATCTGGGGTGGCCCCGTGCCAATGCACCAGATCAGGAGCAATGTTCACGGCTTCTCCTTCCCGAAGGAGTTGAATCGATTTTCCTTGTTCCTGGTAGTAGCCTGTTCCCGCTGTTGCCACTAAAATTTGTCCATTGGGGTGCGTGTGCCAGTTATTTCTCGCTCCGGGCTCAAAGGTTACGTCACTCACCGTACAATCTGTCTGATCGTTAGGCGGTACAAGTGCTTTTATCCAGGCTATGCCCGTGAAATAATCTGACGGTGCCTGCGTGGCTCCCTCCGGTATCGCTGGTTGTTGTTTTTCTGGCTGGCTCATGCGTTGGTTAGCTAGCATTGATTGATTGTTATAGTTGATTTCATAAGTATTAGCCAGCTATAAGTGTTTTGTGATGGGTGAAAAAAGTCTCCGTTTGTCCTAAAATCTGGCCATTTATCAAATATAGTTCTATGCAAGCTACAATGTTTTGCATAGTAGCTTGCATAGAACTATATTTGATTTTTCACAATAAACACATAACTATCTATGAAAAATCTTATTTTATTCGCGCTTTTACTAAGTACTACACTTAGCTTTGGTCAATGTGATAAGGATGTTCTGCTCACTTCCTCGAAAACAGAATATCTCGATGGATCAGGAACTGTTCAGCGAACTGAAAATGAACAGAGCACTATTGAACTAAGTAAATCACAGGTGATTATCACGCCCGGAAATTCCAACCATAAAATGACTGGAAAAGTCGAGTCTGCTACCTGTAACTGGCCTACTGCCTATCAGGAAGGAAAAATGGTTATCAAAGCCGTATTTGACGATCCGTCAGGAGAATCGCGTCATGCCACGCTGACTACGGAAGGCAAAGCCGGAATGATAACATTCCTGATGGAAATAGCCGAAATGCCTGATAAAAAAATCCGGGTCAGCGTAAATAGCTTCAAGGAAACTAAAAAGGAATAACTCTATTGGGCTACTAAATAGCTCTAGATAAGTCCACCTCTAATTCCTTAATGTTATTTGAGGAATTAGAGGTGGACTTATCTAGAGCTATTTCTATTTTATACGTACTAGTCATGAATGTGCTTGATGACAAACCTATAAGCCGGGCTGCCGTTGCGCCGGGCCGCCGATGCGGTTTCAAAAACCGTATAGGTTTATATTAGCCCAGCACTAATTTTACCGATTACACCAACGCTTTTCGGGCCTCGCGGTCTGGATCATTGACTAGCGCAGAGGTATCATCCAAAATCATGGTTTCGCCGTTTTGGGCCGTATACGGCTTCCAGTTGGGTAGGCCGCCCCCATTTGGATTTCCGGTCTTTACGAAATTAATAAACGAGCCAGCCATCTTTTCTGATAAAGCTCTGGGGCGTTTGCCCCCACCCGTATGTGTAAGCATCAAATCGGTATTATAAAACCAGAAACAAATATCATCGCAGTGGAAAGCACGCATCCGACCATCAAACAAGGGTGGTTGCCAGCCAAACCAGGCCACATAAACGGGAGCTTTCTGCCCGGTCACTTTTGCGTCGGCAGTAGCTATGGCATTCTTTCGATTGGAAACAACTAAAGCCCAAATCTCGATGGGGCGGGCCTTCGGAAAGTTTTTTGCATAAGCATCTACAATGTCGCCAGTTTTATCCCCAAAGCGCGGTTTCAGTTTTTCCTTCACTTCGGCCAGCGAAATACTTTCTAAGCTAGCATCTGTCCTATCAGGGTTTTGCTCATGAAATGTGGAGCAGATCATCAGGGGTATATTGGCCGAGAAGTGATTCGGGTCCGTGAAAAAAGCACCCTCATTGAGGTAGGTTCCGTCGGCCACGGGCGCGTATCCTCCCCGCTGAATACCAAGCCGTTTGGCTTCGTCAGCCATTTTTTCGACCGCTTTATTGGCTATATCGATGTATGCCCGCCATGGAATCTGCTGGAGTTTGTCTAGTTCCCCCGGCTTTAAACCAGCTTCTTCCATTATTTTAAGCCCCAGTTTTTCGGCGTATTCCTTATTTACGCCAGCCAGCGAGCTACCGCTCAGCGCAACCGCCTTATGAAATAACCCTTTAGCAGAGGGCATATTCATCAGGGTAGTTACTTTGGCTCCGCCACCAGACTGACCAATAATGGTTACGTTGGTAGGGTCTCCGCCAAAATTGGCAATATTGTTTTTAACCCATTCAAGGGCCGCCACCATATCCAGATTACCTACATTACCGGATGCGGCATGACCACCAGCCGCTTTAAGATCGCTATAACCCAGAGAACCGAGCCGATGATTGAGCGAACAGAAAACGACATTACCCAGCCGGGCAAGATTTTCGCCATGATAGCCATCCTGTTCTACGGCGTTCCCATTGACGTATCCGCCCCCGTGTAGCCAGACGACTACCGGACGTTTCTGGGTATCCAGAGCAGGCGTCCACACATTAATTTTTAGGCAGTCTTCCGAAACATCATCATAATTCCAATGGTCAACAAAGGATGCATAGGGATTGGCATACCGTTTTTCCATAATCTGGGGAGCGGAGTTTCCCCACCAGAGAGCCGGCCGAATATCGGTCCAGGCGCTGGGTTTTTGTGGGGGCATGAACCGATTCTTCCCCGATGTATCCGCTCCGTAGGGTATGCCTAAAAACTGGTGAATACCACGCAGAATAAATCCTCTGACTTTTCCATATTCAGTTTTTGCAACCGCAATATTGTCGCCCACAAACAACACCTGCTCGTCGCCTGCTGGTCTGGCAATTTTAGGCGGGCGTAAACCAGAAGCGGTCGATTCATGAGCTACACCCAAACTGGCCACACCAACGCCCAATGACTGTAAAAAATTTCGTCTTGATGGTTTCATCGTTGAATTTTGTTAAAGGGTAAAGGGAAGTAAATAGCTTCTGATAAAGGTTCGTAGCACTCCATGTATGCGCTTACTGTAAAAGGGACGCAATGGGGCATTTTTACTACTCCTGATCTACAGATTTATCGTTGATTGTCAGCAAGTCAACTCCTGGATAAAGTGAGTATCCCGCTATTGGCGGGGCTGATGGCTTTCCCGAAATTCAGTAGGTGATAACCCCGTATGCTTCCTGAAAAACCGGGCGAAATAGTTGGGGTATTCGAAGTGAAGCAGGTAAGCGATTTCCGAAATGGAATACGTGGTATAGGTCAGGTATTTACGGGCTTCGTCGAGCAGGTGTTCCTGAACCAGTTGGCTGGCCGACTTGTTGGCAATTACCCGGCAAATACGATTCAGATGCACCGGTGTGATGGCCAGATCGTCGGCCAGTTGTGCTACGCTCTGGGTGGTTCCGACCTGCCTGATCCGCTGCTGAAATTTCCGAAAATATTGGAGCGATAGATTGTTTTGTTGGGTCCCTACCTCATCGTTATGCTGCCACAATCGGTAGCATACCAGAAACAATTTTTGCAGACAAATCTGCAACATCAATCGTTTCTCGGACTGATCATCAAACAACTCGTCATCAATGGCTTCAATCAGTTCGGCTACCCGTTTTCCGGAATAAGGCTCCTGAAATGTTGTGATACATTGAAGACTACCCAACATAGTGGCTATTGGGGAACCACCAGGAAACAAACTATCCACCAACGCATCGGACAGCGTTAGAATACGTCCCTGCACATCGGAATTGTAATTAAACCCGTGCAGGGCAGTGGGCGGTATCAGCAACAGACATGGACCCGTTAACTGGCGCTTGCGTGTAGCCTCCTGAAACTCGAACTGCCCGGTTTCTATGAAAAATACCTGAAATAAGCGGGCATGGATATGCGGTTGAATAATCCAGTCGAAAGTCCGACTACGGGTCTCCAGCAATTCGGAGTATAAATACTCGTCATTTGATCGGCGGTCCGACATTTCGGCACTGCCTTCACCGTAGAGACCATCATATTGGGTTATTCGCTGCACAGCATATACGTTTACAGGCTTTTGGCAGGAAGCGTGCCAAAAGCCAATTTTTTTCATTTACCACCTGACAGGAGTGGATTCCATAGAAAATCATAGACAGAAAAAGCAAAATCCCTCACCGATTAATTGATGGTTAGTCGTCTACTGTCGAAGTTAATTGGATGCGCTATTAACAGCAACTCGATTTATACTATAATTTGTTCTCATCATCCATCGCCAATTTGCGTCCGGGGATGTTTGATTTGTTTCCAGCTTAATTGACGTGTTTCGGAATGAAACGGAGCGTTTCGAGGGTGCTTGCTCGACAAATCGACCCGGTTATGTAAGGTTTTCATGTAAACGTTCGATGAAGTATTTTTCACTCGTCGCGCAAAAACCTTCACTCATCCGGCTTATCCCAAGCTTCGTAAGCTTTGAATTTCAGGGCTATAGTACCGGACCTACCTTTGACCTGTCAAACAAAAACAAATAAAAAATCGACAAATCATGAAAAAGATTCTTCTTCTGGTGTTAGGACTGGTAGCCAGTTCTGCATCGTTCGCTTCCATCAATGAACCCAGCCAACCCATTGCTACGGTGTCGCTGATTGATAATGACAAGGTTAAACTCATCGTTGCCCCCGAAAAGGCAACCGCTACAATCACCTTAAAAGATGCCGTTGGGCATGTGCTCTATTCCAGTAATGTCAATCTAGTGGAGGGTATCCAGCAGAAGTTCGATATTTCCCATTTGAGTACTGGGGTTTATCAACTTTCCGTTTCCGTCGGCAAAGAGCACACAGTTAAATCCTTTACGGTGGCGGAAGTTCCCAGCCAGCAGGTTGTTACCTTACAGGGTGAATAACCTCAGAGCTGACACTAACTTCAGTGTTTCGGCTCCTGTGACCAGTCTTTACAGCCCTGGCTGGACATCTTCGTCAAACGATGTCCAGCCAGGGCTGAACTGCACTTAGTCAAGTCTTCCCGGAAACTTCATTCGTTTCATTTTATGACTTAGTAGCCGATTGAGGCCATTGCCTTTTACCAACAAACGATCATGGCCGAAAAGCTTACTTCCCGACAGAAATGGCAACTGGCCATTCGGTTACTGCTGCTGTATTCACCCCTGCTGCTGTATGTCAACCTACCCGATTCCGTTCGAAATCCGGCCAGGCTGTTGGAGGTATCGCCGTTTATCGTTGTTTTCATCCTGATCGCTCTTGGCTTATATTTTATCTGGATTACCGCGACGGACTGGATTCAAAACCAATTATTTAACTGGTTCGGAGATGATTTTCTGCTGGATTTCAGCTGGCTTTCCCTGGTGCTGACCATGCTCATCTCGCTGGTGCTGGCCGTACTTTACACCAAGGTTTTCCAACTTATTTTGATGGCGTTATTTACCCTGTTTATTCATAGTGGCTTCGCACAGGTACCCAAACCCCATACGTTACCCTTCACCCCTGACGTATTTTCCTACTTACAGCGGGTAAACAACGTTTTTAACCTGGTCATTATCCTGTCGGCTTTCTATCTGACGATCATTTCCCGTTCCTATCAGCAACTAAAAAATGTGCAGATCCGGGCCGAACGGTCGGAGAAAGAAGCGGCCCTGAGTCAAGTGGAAGCGCTGAAACACCAACTAAGCCCCCACTTCCTCTTTAATAGTCTGAGTATTCTAACCTCTATGGTGCATGAAGATGCTGACCTCTCGGAGCAATACATCAAACAACTTTCTAAAGTGTACCGCTACATTCTGGAACAGCGTGATCAGGAACTGGTTTCGCTGAAAACCGAATTAGAGTTCATCCATTCCTACACCTTTCTACTCCAGATCCGTTTCGAAAATAAATTTGATGTGGTTATCGAGATTACCCCATCCCAGCAAAGTCAGTATCGAATTGCCCCCTTAACGCTCCAGTTGCTGGTCGAGAATGCCGTTAAACACAACCGGATGTCGGTTCAGGAGGTCCTCCGCGTACATATTTATTGCCAGAACGACGTGCTGATCATCGAGAATCCGTGGCAACCCCGCGACCAAACCGAACTGTCTACCGGCGTTGGTCTTCGAAATATTATTAACCGCTATGCCCTGCTTACAAAACGGACCATATCGTATGGTAAGCAGGGCGAATCGTTCATTGTCAAAATCCCCCTCCTATCATGAACGTTGTCATCATTGAAGATGAAGATCGGACAGCCCGCCAACTGGAGCGATTACTCAAAAAGTATGACCCATCAATACAGGTACTGCTTCAGATACCATCGATCAAAAAGGCCGTCGACTGGTTTAGCCAGCATCCTAAACCCGATCTGGTCTTTATGGATATTCACCTGGAGGACGGGCTGGCTTTCAGCATTTTCGACCAGCTTAGTCTGACGCTACCGGTCATTTTCACGACCGCTTACGACGAATACATGCTAAAAGCATTTAAGGTTAATAGCATTGATTACCTACTTAAACCCGTTGATTATGAGGAACTAACGGCTGCTATTGAGAAGTTCAGGACGCTGCGAAGCCAATCGACAATGCCCGATTTAAATGCGCTCCTGGCGTTCATGCAAAAGCCACAGTCGCTCAACTACAGGGAACGGTTCATGATCACTATCGGCACCAGGGTGCATAGCGTGGAGGTTGCCGATATTGCATATTTTTACTCGGAGGAGAAAGCGACATTCCTGATCACCAAAAGCGGGCAATTGCTCCCCCTCGAATACAGTCTGGACCAGCTTTCGAGCCTGCTAAACCCAGTTCAGTTTTTTCGTGTCAATCGCCAGTTTATCATCGCCCGAAATGCCATACAAACCATTCATGCGTATTCGGCGGGGAAACTTAAAGTCGATTTGCAACCGATTCCCCGCCAGGAAGTGTTTGTCAGCATGAGTCGACTATCGGAGTTTAAGGATTGGTTAGGCCGTTAATGATCTTTTATCAATCCAACGTTAATCTTCAACAAAATTTCAGTTAGCCCAATACCTTATGATTCAACATAGCGTAATTTTCACGCTGAAACATGCACCAGGCAGTATTCAGGAACAAGCCTTCTTTGAGGCTGTCCAACAACTGGCAACCATTCCCGGCGTCGGGCAGTTTTCGTGCCTGCGCCAGATTAGTCCTAAAAATCAATTCACGTTCGGGTTGTCGATGGTCTTTGCCAGTCAGGACGAGTATGATCAATACAATCAGCACCCGCTACATCAGGCTTTCGTTGAGCAACACTGGATAAATGAAGTAACCGAGTTTATGGAGATTGATTTTCAACCGCTGGATTGAGCTAGTGCTGGGCCAATTTAAGCCTATAAGGTTTCAAAAACCGCATCGGCGGCCCGGCGCAACGGCGGCCCGGCTTATAGGTTTGTCATCAACCACATTCATGACTAGTACGTACAAGATAGGAATTGGAAGAGTACCAGTCTAAGCTATTTACTGCTGAATTAACTGGATTCATCGCTTTTTTCGGCTGAACTAGGTCTAAAATAAACAAAAATTGCCCTGATGCACGGATAAAGAAACCGGCCTCAGGGCATCAATTTAACTTAATAAATTAGTCTCCTTTTTCTTATTAGGGTTTTCGCTGAGAAGCACCGTATTCGGTGCTTCTCAGCGAAAACCCTATTTAACACGCTGGGCTGTAGCGTCAAACATACTGTAAAGCATTCCTTTTAAATGGTCGTCATCCACTTTGGTTAGCTCGATGGGGATCTCGCCAGCCTGTTCCGTATTGAAATAGATCGTCATTTTAGTGGCTTCTTCCAGAATTTTTGTAATCGGAGTAACTTCGGTTCGCTTGCCCGTTGGGTCTTTTAGCTCGCCGGTGAGTTTACCGTCTTTTCTAGTTAGTTCAGTCACAAATTTAGCGTCCCCGTTTGGCGTTCCCACTACGTTTATCTCCCATTTACCAGCAAAAAAGTCGGTTGAAGAAGTCGCCGTTGTTGACGTGGCAGTTGCCGACGTGGTCGTTTGAGAAAAGCCCTTTACAGAAACACCTAAGAGTAAAATGAACAGGAGAATACTTGCTTTTTTCATGATGGTTATTGGTTAAAGTGAAATTGAACTGTTCGTTATTTTTGATATGTAATTACTTACCGCTTCACCTCAGCCGTTGCAGAAGCAGTTGTCGCTTCCAGCAGGCGAACCGGCCCCAGCAGTCCCGACGGCAACAGGGGCGCATCAGCTTTATAGAACGGTAAGGTGGTGAACGTAACCTTGCTGGTCACACCGGGTTGGGCGTCACCAATCAGGCGATTGACCCACAGGTTCGTGACCTTTATCTGTACGGTATTACGGCCAGCTTTCAGCGCTTCCGTGATGTCGATCTGGAAGGGTTTCTTCCAGACCGTACCTACATTTTTACCGTTGACAATTACCTCGGCAATGTTCTTCACCTCACCCAGATCAAGGATATACGATGCGTTTTTAGTCACTTTTGGCACATCAAGCGTGTTGTCGTAGGCGGCCGTTCCGGAAAAGTACTTGACCCCTGGATCGGCATTTTCCGTCAACGATACCAGCGTGTTGAACGTGGCCTGCTGAGGGGCGCCCCGGCCTTCCTGAAAGTTAACTTTCCAGGCACCGGATACGCTGGCAACGGGAGATTCGGTAACGGCAGATTTCGTGTAAGAAGTTACCGTCGCCTTGTCGCGGAAGACGATAAAGTAGGCTTCCCACGACTCAAACTTGAGTGGCACAATCGTTCGCCCGTTGTTGATCTGATAGGATACCTTTTCGGTTTTACCCGTTTCGGGATACCACAGCTCCGGAACTTTACCCGTAACCCGGAAGCTAATCGTGGCTTCGTTCGGATTCTCGCTACGGTTATCGAGCCAGTAGAGATCTGCATCGCTGGTTTGACGGTGAATGTACATCACCTTCGATCGGGCACCGGAAATGTCCGCATCTTTCTGAACGTTCATTTCCTTCAGGACGGTTTCCACTGGCTTTGTCGATACGTTGGGATTACTCCAGATCTGGTTCACCAGCGCGGTAAATTCAGTAGGGTTATCGCTCAGGCTGGGAGAGCGTTCGGGTTTGATACCTGCTACTTTCATGCCTGCGTTGACCAGTTCGCCCAGCTTTTTCAGTACGGGCAGCGTCATCGTCCGCGCCGAGGAATCCAGAACAAACAGGCGATACTGCTGACCACCTGACGTACTGATTTTACTCCCTTCTATCCGTAAGGCATTCTTGAGCACAGACGCATTCGCAAAGTCGTATGCATATCCATCCGGAATAGCAGGCAACTTTTGGGCGAATGCCTGTGTGATGTTGTTGTTCTCACCGTAGTAATACAGAACATCTACGACGGGTTTGCCCTGCTGGAGCAGGAAGCAACTCCGCCCCAGATAATCCATCCAGGGTTTTGCCTGCTCAGCCCAGGTTTCCTGCCGGGTAAAATACTGGCCAAAGGGCCCGAGCGAAATACCGGGTTTCTTATCATCCAAAGGCTGGTGTACGGATGTGTGTACGACAAAACGGTTTAATCCCGACGCCATTTCCAGATCGGCGGTACGCTTTAGTTTTTCCGGATGCCAGCTAAACGCATTTTGAATAGAGGTCATCGACTCGGCCGCTACCAGATTCTGTCCGTAGATGTGCGCAACCGAAGCTGCTTCCCGAATGTCGGCTTCACTACGAACTTCCTCATCTCCCCCACCGGCCAGACTGCCGGGCGTCCACATGGCCGACATAGGAATATCGGCTTTACGCTTCACGTCCATGCCGTCGGCTAAATAAATACGGCCATTTTCATGCGATTCGGTATATCGCTTCATGCCGCGTGCGTGCAGCGCATCACCAATCACGTCATAATGATTTTCAACAATCAGTTCACCAATGGTCTTGCGAAAATCCCACAGGAATTTCTCGCTGGCTTCGGCACTCTTCACTACCCGGCCTGTCAGCACCGGAAGCCAGGGTTTGATGTCGTAGCCACGCCGTTTCAGAAACTCTTCGGGCATCGCCCTGGTCCAGGTCATGTGGCCTGCTTCGTAACTATCCAGAACCATGTATTGCAGCCCTTTTGCCCCCATTTGCCCGCCGGTAGCATCTTTATACATGTCCAGGTATGTCTCGATGTATTTTTTAACCGCCACCTTGTCGAGCTTATCGACTTCCAGACCAGTAGCTTCCGGCGAAGCGGGATGGTTTTTCCGTCCCGTGATCGAATAGCCCAGCCGCATGACCACCCAGTTCCCGCTCGGGGGTGTCCAGTTCAGTGTGCCATCAGCACCCATTTTAGCGGTCAGATCCAGTACATCTCCGGTCGGAATGGCGTCGGCATCCGACTTCACCAGTGAGTGTGTGCTTTCTTTCCACGGACTGAAACCTGCCTTTTCTTCAAACAGGTCTACCCGGTCGGTGTTGTGCAGCACCAGTTCCGCAACCTGTACACCCTCTGGTTTACCCGGTGCAGCGTTTCCGCCAAACATGGCACCAAAGGGGTTGCCCTGAGGCTGTAGCGTTTTAAATGCAAACCGGAAATATTTAGCCGTAGTAGGCACAATACTCATTGTGTTCTGGGGCACTGTACTCCCCTTAATCATCACGACATCCCGGAAGTTGACCCCATCGTCGCTCACTTTCAGGGTTCGGTTATCGGGGGCACCTCTGAATTCGGCCAATGCACCACCACTGCTTGCTCCCACAATAGTAAACGCCTTAACGGTTTGCGGGCTGTCGAACGCGTACTGAATCCACATGTCCTGTCCCACTTCCACCGGCGGCAGCAAACTACTTTTTGCCAGATCACCATCGGTCAGATCGGAAAGGCTGAATGTCCCACCACTCGCCGTAACTTTGGGCATGAACGTACTTAAGGACTTCTCAGCAGCGGGCAAACGATAGGCAATAACAACGGCATCGGCGTAATAGGTTGGCACGTCGCCAACGGGGCCACCAAGCGTACTGGCTCCTATCGGTACATTCTGAAAACTGCCCGTTGTGTTAGGTGGCTGGGGTAGCTTACCCGAAAAAGGTTGCCCGCCCGTAACCCGCGTTTCGGACCAGACGTATTTTTTCATGGCGTCGCTGGCAGATACCCACGGCCCACCCGTTACGCTCCACCCCGGTGATCCGGCAATGGCCATTTCAAGCCCAAGTTTTTGAGCCAGATCGGTGGTGTGTTTAAAAGCGTCTTTCCATTCGGGGGTCATGAACACCAGTTTTTTGGGCGTCACGCTGGGTGTGAACAGACTGGCATCGAAGTTTTGAAAACCACCAATGCCGACGCGGTTCATCCATTCGAGGTCTTTGGTGATGCCGTCTTTGGTGATGTTGCCGTTCATCCAATGCCACCAGACGCGTGGTTTGGCGGCATTAGGCGGAGCCTGAAATCCTTTTTGGAGTGGCGAAGGCTGCGCAAAAGCCAGCGCAGGAAGCATCCAGGCCAATATTATTATTTTTTTCATAGAAAAGAGGTTTAGGAACTAGTTACCATTTGTCAATCGTTAATCGCGCTAATTACTAACAACTTATGACCAATGGCAACTAATTAACTCACTGCCCGACGGAACTCAGAACGACTTCGACACCCATCACCACCATCAGGCTGCCAAGCGGTTCGTTGGGATTGACAAAGACCAGATAGACATCATGCAATTTGTTATCAAACGGAGCGGGCAGTTTGACCGGAACGTTTAGTTGATTCGGTTTAAAGTCCATCTTATCCGACGATTCCAGGAACGGCGATTCGCCGATTAATTTCCCGGTCGGACTATCCAATCGTATCTCAACCTTACCCCCTTTGGCATTGAGTTGCGGTTTGGGGGCTGTGGCCATGACGTGAAACTCCGTTACTCCACTTAAATCAGCCTGTCTGATTGCCATGTACGCTCCTGATTTGCTCGGAATGGCCAGGTTATTCCCTCCGAACGACATTTTATTTACATTGTCGTATAGATCGAAGCCATGTACGTCCACTTTGGCGTTTCTCAGGACAAACGTCTGCTCCGATCTGAGTGAAGGTAATCCTTTGGCCCCTTTATCTTCGTAGGAAGCCCGTACAATGAAGACACCTTTACCCTTATCGCCGGATGGGACGCTGGCGGTGTAGCTCCCCTTCACCGGCAAGACATTGCTACTGGCGGCTTCGCTGGATACAGTCAAGATATACTTAACCATTTCGGAGGCATCGGCAGCCGAAAGCTGTGGGTGAGCCGCCATAGCCGTTTCTCCCCAGACGCCACTACCACCGGCAATTACCTTCTTTGTCAGCCGCTCCAGAGCGGTGTTATCTCCCTTGTATTTACTGGCTACGTCCATGTAGGCCGGTCCGATCGATTTTTTAGCCACACTGTGACAGCCCTTGCAATCGCTGGCTTCGATAAGTTTTTTGCCACTCGCCAGGAGAGCCCCGGCATCGGCCGATCGGTGGCCCTGCGCGATGGCAATTTTATCGAAACCCTCCGGCATGTAATCAATATTGACAGCCACCCGCTCCGGATCGATACCCTTCCCGAGCGTACCATCTTCCTTATCATTTACCTTTATATCGTATCGGAAGGGTTTATTGGGGGTGAAAAATGACTTATTACCGCCGGGCAGCTCAACACTCAAGACTGGAGCTTCATTGCCCACCGTAATGTCCATCGACTGGGAAACGATACCGCCTTTTCCATCATTGACAGTAAGGGTAGCCTTGTAGACCCCCACTGTTGAGAGCGTCAGCGTAGCATCAGGGGTGTTAATCAGCTTAGTAAACCCATTTTTTGACGAAATCTTCCATGCATAGGTCAGCGCATCGCCATCGGCATCAACCGTTCCTTTTGCCGTAAGGCTCAGGTTGAACGGCGCAGAACCGCCCATCTTATTCGCTGCCACCAGAAGCTGCGGTTTTCGGTTGCCCCCGTTATACTCGATGCGAATCAGCCGGGCATCGTCGTTGGCCGTAAACCAGCCGGAGCCATATTCGAGCATATACAAGTCCCCGTTATCGGCGAACTCCATATCCATCGGGTTGCTGAACTTATAGCTCGGCATAAACCGCTCCATCGACTGATAATTACCGTCCTTGTCCATCGTCACGGCCATAATCCAGCCGCGCATCCAGTCGTAGGTCAGCAGCTTCCCGTTATAGTAGTTCGGGAAAGCGTTGGGGGCACTTTTAAAATCCTCGGCATAAAATACTGGCCCTGCCATTGCGTTTCTCCCCCCTGCACCCACCAGCGGGAACTCGGGAGAGCCATCATACGGATACCAGATAAAGGCTTTCTGAGCCGGGGGAAGCGTGTTCAGTCCTGTATTATTGGGCGATGTATTGGTTGGTGCGTTGGCGTCCCATTTTTCTCCGGATTTTTCGGCAACAAAATCGTATTTATTGTACGCCTTATTGTCGCCTACAAAATGTGGCCAGCCGAAATTACCGGCCTTCTTCGCCTGTCCGACTTCATCATGGCCAGCAGCACCCCGATTCGGGTCTGGTTTGGCGGCATCAGGCCCTACCTCTCCCCAATATACGTAACCTGTTTTCTGGTCGACCGAAATGCGGAAAGGGTTGCGATGGCCCATAGTGTAAATCTCCGGACGTGTTTGCGAGGTTCCTTTCGGGAAAAGATTACCATCAGGAATAGTGTAGGTACCGTCGGGTTGGGGTTTGATCCGGATGATTTTACCGCGCAAATCGTTGGTATTGGCCGAAGATTTCTGAGCGTCCCAGGCACTGCGGCCTGGTCGTTCATCGCTGGGGCTATACCCATTGGAGCCGTGGGGATTGGTGTTATCACCCGTCGACAGGTACAGATTACCAGCCCGGTCCCAGGCAATTGAGCCGGCGGTATGGCAGCACTCCTCGCGCTGAGTTGGTACATCGAGCATCACCTTTCTGGAGTTCATGACCAGTTCATCGCCCTTTAATTCGAAGCGGGCCAGCACGTTTTTAGATTCGGCCGGGTCCGAATAGTACAGATAAACCCAGTGGTTCTGAGCAAAATTGGGGTCTTTGCTCAGACCCAGAAGCCCATCTTCGCCCATCGATTCCTTACCCTCCTTGCTCACGTATTTTGTACTAACCGGGATTTTGGCAATGGTTTTCAGCTCCTTCGTTTTGATCGTGTAGAGCCGAACTTCTCCTTTTCGCTCAATGAACAGGATTCGACCGTCACCCAGTACGCTCAGTTCCATAGGTTCGTCCAGTTTTTCGGCCAGAACAGCTTTAGTAAACCGGTTCTCTTCGGGTCGGGCTTTGGCATAATCCAGCGGCTTTGGTCCATCCCCACCTGTTGTGTAATTAATACCAGCCCACAGATGGTTCAAAAACAAAGGCTCGGTGAAGGTTTCGTCGGTATGACCCATAGCCGTATAAAAGGCCCGGCCACCGTCGTATTCCTGATACCAGCTCATGGGGTGAAAATCAGGATTCTTACCCCCCACATAGCTCTTTTCGTCAATCTTCAGGACGACGTTGATTTTCGGTGAAATGTCCTTGAAACTGTAGAATTCGTCATTTCGCTCAAACTCATCGGGCATTCCCTGGGTCGCCCAATGATTTTTGAGGGTAACGATAAACTTACCTTTCTGCACATTATTGGGCATCGGGTGATCCAGAAAATAGGCTCCTGCCAATTTTCCGTACCAGGGCCATTCGTACTCAGTATCTGTAGCCGCGTGAATACCCACGTAGCCACCACCCGCCTGAATGTAGCGTTCAAAAGCCGCCTGCTGCTCACCGTTGAGCACATCGCCAGTCGTATTTAGGAAAACGACCGCATTGAATCGCTTTAGGCCTGATTCATTAAACTGGGCCGCATCTTCGGTAAACTGTACGCCAAACCCCTTTTCGGCAGCCATTTTTGCCAGAGCCGTTTTGCCCGCTTCAATGGACTGATGCCGGAATGCGGCCGTTTTACTAAAGACAAGTACGTTACGTTTTGGTACCTGGGCAAAAATTGACTGTACTAACAGCCATAGGCCCAAAGTCAGCAAACTGATTCTAAAGGAGTTTTCTCGCATTTCAGTTACTATTTTCACTCGTTTGAGCAAAGGTAGAAAAGAATTTTTTTTATTGTCTATATTATAGACAATAAATTTTATCCAATTCTATACATTTGTAGTACCATCCTCCAACAAGCGATAGTCGCCATTAATCAAACACAACATGCCGTTCCATACCCTATATACCTTACTGCTGGAAGTATGGCATACACCCATCCAGGCTCAATCCATCAGTAGCACCGACTTTGCGAGCATGGCTTTGTTTCCTCGACAAAATGACCTCCGTAACACCCTGAACCTGTCCGGGATCTGGCAATTCAGGAAAGACTCGCTGGAAGCTGGTGTGAAAGAAAACTGGCAAAACGGCCGGAACGAAACGCATTCCGGGGGCGTCAATTACAAAGGCGTTTTCACCCGCGACCGAAAGCTGCCTCGTTTTTCCTGCGTTCACTCTGGGCGAATAAAAAGGAACCCAGCAAATTCGTTTTTCTCTCCCAGTAAGCCGTCAGGATGCGTAAGTTTACCGCCTGATTTCTTACCAATATCGATCCAGTAGGCCATGCATTCTCCGAGTGAACAGAATTATATTCAACAGCTTTCGATTGATTGCGTCATTTTTGGCTATCAGCAAAAACAGCTCAACGTACTAGTTCCAAAACTTGATTTTCGGGGTGATTTCTGGGCGCTCCCCAGTGGCTTTATTTTTCAGGGAGAAGGCATCGATCAGGCGGCCCAGCGCATTTTAGAAGAGCGGACAGGTATAAAGGATATTTATCTGGACCAATTCAGAGTGTTTGGTGATGCTGAGCGAAGCAATAGTTCGTTTCTTGAGCGGATAATCCACCTCAATGAAGATAAACTGGGAGATAATCGATTCAACCGAAAAGAACTGGAATGGATTACCCGGCGGTTTGTGTCCATCGGTTATTATGCTTTAGTAGATATATATAAAGTAATTCCTCAAAAAAGTGAAATCGATGAGTCCATGGAGTGGTATCCGATCCGGGATTTACCCACCATGATCATGGACCATAACGAGATGGTAGCCCAGGCTCTCGAAACCCTGCGGCTAAATCTTGACCAGAAATTGATTGGCTTTAACCTGCTTCCCGAAACGTTTACCATGAAAGAGGTGCAGGAATTATACGAAGCCATTTATGATAAACCCTTCGCCAGAAACAACTTCCAGAAAAAAATTCTGGACTTAAATGTATTGGAACGTCTGGAAAAAAAATTCACCGGCGCTGCCAACAAAGCTCCTTTCCTGTATCGCTTCCAGCGATAAGCCTAGTTCCCCCTAATTTTCTTAGGTTGCAACAGCTCCCAATTTTTCAATTCAGAGATTACGTTGCCTAAGCTATGGATATCCGGCGTTGATCATTCTTTTTGTTTTCTATATCAGTTATCAATTGCCTGGCCTGCTTAGGGCATAAGCTCAGGAATGTACCATACTTCACACAAAGACGTAAAAATATTACACCATTTACCTGATTATACAATATATTATTTTGTTATTCAATAAATTTGACAAATTATTTCAATAACTCATCACTTACTCATGGTTGTTCCTGATGCTTCATCCAAACCGGCTGGCGGTTCCGCACAACCGAACCGTCAGACTGCGGCACCAGCTGGTTTATTTAGTTTGCCAGTCATTGTGGCAGCATTAGGCTACTTCGTCGATATTTACGACCTGCTTCTGTTTGGAATTGTTCGCGTACCGAGTCTGAAAGATTTGGGCCTTGCTCCCGACCAGATTTCAACGATAGGCGGACGCATCATAAACTGGCAAATGGCGGGTTTACTGCTCGGAGGCATCTTATGGGGTGTTCTTGGCGATAAGCGCGGACGACTATCGGTGTTATTTGGCAGTATCATTACGTACTCTATTGCCAATATTGCCTGTGGATTTGTAAAGCACGTAACATTCATGGACCCTGTCACCTATTATGCACTGATGCGCTTTGTAGCAGGTGTCGGGCTGGCTGGTGAATTAGGCGCCGGAATTACACTCGTCAGCGAAATTCTACCGAAAGAAAAACGGGCTATAGCCACCTCACTTGTGGCTGGAATTGGGGTTTTGGGAGCTGTAGTCGCCTACTTTACGGTTAAATTGTTCGACTGGGAAACGGCTTTTTTCGTTGGAGGTGGTTTAGGATTTGGTTTGCTATTTTTACGAATTGGGGTGATTGAATCGGGTATGTTCACCAGCATAACCGAGCAAAAACACGTTAGCCGGGGTAACTTCTTTGCCTTTTTTACCAATGCGGATCGGCTCAGCCGCTACCTTAAATGCATTGGAATTGGCATTCCAACCTGGTTTATTACCGGCATTCTGGCTTCGTTCAGTAATGAATTTGGACGAGCATTAGGCATAGCCGAAGAAATTCAACCAGGTTTAGCCATTACCTGGTTATACATTGGAATGGCCATCGGCGATCTGTCCAACGGTTTCATTAGTCAGTCACTGAAATCGCGCAAAAAAGCGATTACCCTTTTTATGGCCATTGCGCTTGTATTCAGCTTGCTTTACTTATACATCGGGATCAAAAGTGCCACTATTTTCTATTGTCTCTGTTTAGGTCTGGGATTTGGTAATGGCTACTGGGCTATGTTCGTGACCATTAGTGCTGAACAGTTTGGCACCAATCTCCGCGCTACCGCAGCCACCACAATTCCAAATATGGTTCGCGCCTTCCTGATTCCAATGACTTTGAGTTATCAGGCACTAAAGCCTTCGCTAACTATCATTAATGCCGGTGCCATTGTTGGTCTGGTCAGTTTCATAATCGGGTTTTACGCCATCCTGACAATACCTGAAACGCATGACAAGGATTTGAATTATTTAGAAGAATGAATCTGCCACTCAGACATAGGCCTTTCGCTGTGACGCGTGCCACGGTTACCGATGCTGTTGTTGATAATCGTGGCACGCGTCACAGCGAAAGGCCTATGATAGTAACTTTTGTATGTAGCCTCGCCCCTTATTAAAAACTAACTGGCAGAGCCTTATACTGTACCGATTATACCTGACTAATTAGCCTCAGATCGTTATTTGCATAGCCGAAGAGGGCATGCCATTGGCACTGACTCCGATAGAAATTAATACAGATTTCAAGAGATCGATGTGTCAACGGATGTTCTGTATTAATTACGGGACTTCAGGTAGTAGCCGAGTACATTAAGGTTAGTCTGGTAGTTGTCAACACCACGTTTATAACCAAGAACTCATAAATAGCTGTTATTTGCATAAACGTATAGTACTAGTCGTTAATTTAGACTAGTTAAATTAATTAATGATCCAGAGGCCGTCGCTATTAGCCCCCGAAGCTGTAGAACATATTCCCCATATTAGTAGTATGCCTCTGTGCCCTACTCACGAAAAGTATAGCTCCTTAGTAAAAAATAACTAGGGAGCAATCTTCATTATTAGGTGATTAACCGCTTTTTTCATCTGTTTGTACATGGAATTTAGCGGCTTGGACACACCTGAGTAAAAACCACTGGTCGATATTTTGTATGTAAAGTAGCTATCCAGCCTACCTTCTCATTTGACGAGAAAGCACTATTAACCCAAACATCCTATGCGGCAGGGACTGCTTATTTTCGGAGTGACTGTTTGTTTACTGGCTTGCGTAGCAGGCTATTTTCTCGCACTAGTTGATTGGATTGAGGATTTTAAGACCGGAGTTTACGCGGCAAACCATGCCGAAGCCTTGCTGGAAACAGGCGCTATTTTGATATACACCTATGCTGGATTTGATTTCTTCAAAAGAAAACTAGCCCATTGATCCACTTCTCAAGGAAATACAATTGACGCAGAGTTGAAAATAGGCTTGTCTCTGATGAGCCTTATTTTCCTGCCTCAGCCTGTTCATATGCCGATACACGGCTTTTATGTCATTGGTAGTTTCTACCTAAACTTCTTTATTAGTTACTTTTTTGTATGAGTAAGAGCGCACATCCCAAAAACGAGACAATTAAGATACCTGGAATCCAAAAACCGATTCCTGTCTGCTTAATTACTCACTGCAAAGGTTATGGGAACTATACCCGAATCTATTGCCAGGGTGCAAAAAGCCCTATTGTCTCTAGCCAAACACTAAAGCTCTTTGAAGATCGGTTGCCCAGTTTTCTAAGAGCCAACAAGTCTACACTAATTAACTATCGCCATATTGTTGGCGTTGACCGACTCGATGGCCGATCAATGGAACTGATGCTGGCTAATGATGCTCCTATTCCGGTAGCTCGACGTAGACTGCAACGAATCCGTGATAAGCTCGCCCTACTTAAGGTACCATCCTGAAAACGATGTACTACACAACCAAAGAGTGGATGGTCAAAGCCTGTTTCAGCACTAATCGATACAACTAAATCAGTCTCAGAACCTACGCTGATGAAACATATATTTTGTTTCCGGACTGGCTACTGGATAGCCCTCCTGATTTGCACGACCACTATTCCGTCATGGGCACAATATGGGCCGTTTGTTGGAGCCAATACCATTGTACTTTCTACAAGTCTGGCGGATAAGGATGCTTACTTAGTTATTACTCAGGTATTGACTGCCGAATCCCTCTCCTTTTCGGCCGAAAAAGATGTGTTGCGGATACGGTCCCTCCCTACTTCCATATTGACCAGCAAAGGGTTAGTTTTTGAAGGCCGACTGTGGGTAAATACCGGGGTCGTAAAACTAATGGGACAACTTTTGGAAGGGAGTAATGATGGTACTGGATCAGTTGTTAACATAGCCGTCCCTATCACTTACACTAAAGGACGGACTTTCCGCCAACGAATGGGCTTTTCGTATATGGATGAGCTGGCCAAAAAGTTACAGACTGGTCTAAAAGGTAGTATAGCCTATAAACATCAACCTGCTGGTACCCTATAGGCTAGCTTTTTGCAGGAAGTTGTAGAAGAAACAATGTAAAGAAAATCAGTTTACTAGGTTGCTGCTGAAGCATTAATTCTAATTTCATTTTTAACTCAACGTAAAATAAATAGTATGAAAACTCAACTCACACTACTGGCAAGTTGCTTGCTGGGAGCAAGCCTGGTTAATGGCCAGGGCACGACAAATACGACGTCAACAACGACGAGCACATCGACCTATAACGCAACGCCGGTAACCGATACAACCAGAACAACCGGCACTACTTATTCGGCGACACCGACCACTATGTCAACCGATAGTGTGTCGAATCAGAATAAAGCGTCGGCAACACCGTCAACAAACAGCTACAATCAGACCACAACGACAACGACAACAACAACCGCTGCTCCCTACGAACAGGCGAATGCCGTCAGCTCTCAGAAGTCAGATAAGGATAGGTGGAAAGCCGGCAAATTCGGTATTTATGCAGGTGTCAATTTGTCCCGTTTTGTGCATGAAGTTACGCCCGACAATGCCTACCGGGCCGGCTGGCAGGCTGGTATTTATGGTCGTTCAGGTGGTACTATCTTCGGGCAACTTGGTCTTGAGTATCGTAATTCGACCACTAATCTGATACGTACGGGACAGGGCACAACACCCGGATCAGTTTCTAGCGAGGTAAGAGGCCAAATCGATCAACACTTTTTGGCTATTCCGGCTTACGTTGGCGTCCGTATTGGCAGTGCGCTTGGCCTACGGTTACAGGTGGGCGCTGAATTTGCCTCGCTGGTAGCAGTTGGCAATAATAATTTCAAGTTGGGGGCCGATGATTTGAACCGCACGATTCTAAATGGTCTGGCCGGAGCAGGAATCAACCTTGGCCCCTTAACGCTCGACGCAGTCTATAATCTGGGCCTCCAGAATGTGTTTGATAATGCCGATACCAAACGCCGGATATTTGCATTTAACCTCGGATTCCGCTTCTAATTTACGTTTTTAAAGAGGTGTTATTCTTTCTGGGATTGTCTGCTACATTTTTCAAGAAAAGCAGGCAATCCCTTTTCTATTTCAATGCCATTCAACAACAATAATATTCTATTTCTAGTTGTCCTTTATTCTGGCTCTGATACCCAAGATCATTTATTGCTATTCTACAGTATTCACTTCTATTCAAATGTAATTTTTATAAATACAATTCATTATTTCTATCTAAAATTCAAATAAATACTATATACAAAAATAGTCATTTTCGATGAATAAGCCTTTATTAAGGCAAGTAATATAGTATTTAGCTTTGGGCCAGCTCTTGGCAAAGGGAGTAATCGGTCTAGGTTCTCATAAACTCAATTACGTTTTAGAACCAACGATTTATAACTTAAAAAAGCTTATAAATTAGCCATCGTAAATTTTTCTTATCGAGTCTAAATACATTCACAATAGTTCATTTATCCAACTAGTTAAAACGAGCTATTTCAATAATCCAATCAAAATAATAAGTTATATTATTTTAGATGAACGAATAAAGCACTCATCCTGAAAATAGTTCTTTAATATAAGACAAAAAGGCAAATGAATTTATTTATAATTCAACTAAATAGCTTGCTTTCTATAACCGCTTGATCAAATATTCTATTCAATTAATTGAATTATAATTTACTCATATTCAGTATATTAACTCTATTTATCACGACTATCTATTCATGATTAATATAAATAGTATTGGCAAAAATATAAAACATGGCAGAGAAATGGTCGTTATTATAATGAATCCCTCCCTCACTGAGTAGTGAGGCATTACTAATTACTTTAACGCTATGAAAAAAATCATCATTGCTGCATCAGTCTGCGCATTGCTGGCAGTAGCAGGACCTGGATACGCTCAAGCCGTTCAGGAAGGAAAAGCGGCCAAAAAAGAAATGAAGGCCGAGAAAAAAATAGCGAAAGCTAAAGAACACGAAATGAACGCCAGAACAGGTAAGGGCATCGAAGTAGCTGGTGTTTCTGATCCGAATACAAGAATGGCCAAGGCTGATCGTAAACGAGAGAAAGCCGAGAAAAAAATAATGAAGGGTGATGCAAAAGAATTAAAAGCTGTGGCCAAGAATAAGAAGAAGAAAGCAGCGGGCGTTGATTAATAGTTGAATTAGTACCACCATCACTATTTAAAATAAATCGTAGTTGAGAATTATTAAAAAAGAAAGCCAAATTGGCTTTCTTTTTTTGTGTTACAGAATATAGCAATCAGTATTTAATTCCCCTAGTACAATTCTTATCAATTCTTTATTTTATAAGCCATAAGTACATATTAGCCATGCTACTACATGCATTACAGAATAAGATCATAGTGTCTACGCCATTAGTAGATCCGTGGAATTAGCCTAGATGTGGTATTGGTTTCTGCGATACTGTGTCGGTTTCTTCAAACCGACACAGCAAGGAGGGTTCGCCGTGCGATTCTCAAAACCTAGTGCTACATGCCGGATGCGGTTTTGAGAAACCGCCAGCGTCAGGTTGAAGAACATGACTCCACTGACATCACGCTATTGCCAACTAAACTAGGTCAAACAGGGTAGCCAGTTAAGCAACTGTACGTTCATGAATCACTTACCGGTTACGATAAACCCAATCCATATGACGGCTCCACGCCAATGCTCATGGTATCCCTCCCATTGGCCATAAGCTCAACCGACATTTCTGAATCAGAAGTTACCCTTTTACTCCCTTTTTTAGGCACTTGGTTCGCCGTTATCGGCACTTCATCGGAAGCTTGTTTCGGGCGGCCTGATCCTGATGTAATTTTGTCCACAAGCGAACAGGGTCTGTCCGTAACTGGACAGACCCCACAGTCAATAAAAATCACAAACCATTGATTATCAGCCATACATTCAAATTGGCACGTACTTTGGCTTATGAAGCTTGAACAGATAAACAACACTACTAAACGTAATTACAGCCATGCTACTCCCCTTCCTGAACAAACTGGTCGCTTCAGTCCTGATGAGCACATCCACCCTGGCAAACCCGACTACACCAAAGGCGCTCCCATTCGACGCCAGTGCGTTCGTGACGATTAACAATCAGATCCGCGTAGCGGTGAGCAAGACCGCAGACGTACCAGTAGTTATCCTTCTACGGAGCTCAGACAATCAGATCATTTATCAGCAGAGCATCGACAAAAAGGACGCTCACTATGCCGTGAAGCTTAATGTGGAAGAATTGAATGATGGCAAGTATGAGCTGGAAGTAGCTTCTAAAGAAGGGAGCATACGGAAGCAATTGACTTTATCGACCAAACCAGTAGAGCACACCAGCCGGGCTGTAACCATTCAGTAGTCAATTCATGATATTCTTAAATAAGGACTCTGTAACAGATACAATCGGGTATAGGATTTTGCGTTAATGCTAATCTTTGCCCTCTGTTACCAACCATATCCAGTCATATTATTAGGTTAAGAAAACGGGAAATACCGGACCCTCTTGAGTCCGGTATTTTTATTGGTTAGCAAAGAATGGGCATACTTAGCAACCTGGATAAGTGGCTCACTTGATAATTGAAATCAAGTAAACGAGTTGATAAAGCCAGTGTGTGCTAAACTCGACATGTTAACAATAAGCAGCTCAGTTAGGATATAGAGTAGAATGAACCGCTTCTAAATCAATCGTTTCATCAGCGCCTTCATGTAGATATTGATTATGAGCGATTATCAATATAGTTATCTTACCCTTTAATTGGTCTATGGCTTTTTTTATCATTAACTCATTACTGATATCTAACGCATTTGTTGCTTCATCCAGGATTAACATTTTGGGATTCCGGAGCATGGCCCTTGCTAAAGCAATACGTTGGCGTTCTCCTCCAGAGAGCCGTACTCCCTGATCGCCTACATTCGTATCCAGACCTTTAGGTAACGTAAAAACAAACTCGCCTGCTACTAATTTCAATACTTCCTGTAGTTCCGATTCAGTTGCAGCGGGTTTAACCCACAATAAATTTTCCCGAATGGTTGCATTGAATAAAAAACATTCCTGAGGTATGTAGGCTGTCATTTTTCGCCAATCAGCCAGATTTACCTCATTTAAATCAATATTATCTAAAAGTACTTTACCTGCCTGTGGCTTTAAAAGGCCAAGGAGTAGTTCTACCAAAGTGGTTTTACCTCGCCCAGAAGCACCAAGTATTGAAGTGGTTTTATTTACTTCAATTTCGCAACTGAAATTGTCAAGAATAGGTTTTTCTTCGTCATAGCGAAAGCCTATTCTTGACAATTTTATGGACTTTTCAGGAAACCCATTTACTGTCAATTTATCGCCATTCTCCTCTCGATTTTGCCGGGATTTAAGTAGTAAATTCGTCACACCCTCATAGGAGGGTAGCATATTTAACGTATATTGAAAGACTCTGATTAATGAAGAAATAGTCGGCAACAATTTTGAGGCAATGTATATCATTAACAATAAATCCACAACTGGCATATGAACGACTTTTATTGCCCATATAAGAATGATGCTAACGATTATTGCTGAGCCAACTTCATATAAAATACTGGTACCAGCACTTATTTTAGCAAATAAATATTCATCCCTAACGGTCTGGCGCGTGATATTCCTGAACTCAGTCTCATATCGGCCCTGAAAACTATAACTTTTTGCCAACTTAAAACTGTTAATAAACTCAAGAACAGCATTAAATAAACTCTCATGGCGTTCGTACATAGCTACACCAGATTTGTACGCTTTATTATTTAATTTACGTTGAACCAGCAGCAATGGCAGAATACACAAACTGGCAATAAAAGTCATCTTAATCGATACATATAAGGACGTCGCCAAGTAGAAAAAGAATAGCGCAAACGTACTAAATGAATTAACAGCTAAATTCACAGAATATCCGATATTATTAATTTCATCAATTAAGTTATTAAATATGTGGGTATTTTTTGCATTTTTAATAAACCCCCATTCCGAATTAATAACTGCGGAAAAAAGTTCATTTCGTAGATTCTGCTTATACTCTTGCACAATAGATACATCCAATAAATTTTTTATATAGCCCAAACATGCATGAATCAACACAAGCAGTATATAAATAATAAGACAAGTATAAAGTGTGAAGGAGATGCCTAGAATATCCCAGACTGCCTTAGTTAGTTTAAACGCTCTACTGTTCTGGTCCGAATCTCCCGTTATACCAGCCAGACCGAGTAGAGGCAACAACAGAATAATGCTCCCTCCTCTTGTTAATCCCGAAAAAAGAGTAATAATAACAGACGAAACTATTTTAATCTTATTCGATTTAAACAGTGAATAAAGATAGTGTCGAAGCGCTTTTTGCTCACTAAATATCATCACTTTACTTTATTAAATAGTTTATATATCCACAGAAAAGGAGCTGCGATATAATTCAATACAAAAAAGCTGTCACGAAATGAATAGATAGACCAGTAAGACGGATTAATAAAGAAATTGCTAAAAGACGTGAATATTGCCTTATAACCATCTAAATAAATAGCTGACCAGTAAAATTTAATAAATTTACGCATAGCTAATGAAAATGTTTTAAAGGACGATATAGGGCTTAGATAAACGTCGGAAATAGTGCTCATTGAAAAAATTGAAACTTCAGAGAGTCTCCCTATATTGGCATCCTTTTCTATTGCTTCGTGAATAATGGGGTGCAGGTCAATTCCAAAAATGACATAAGCTAAATGGCAAGCCTCAAGTACATATCGTTTTTCACTTTTTTGGCTTAACTGGTTATAGATTTCAACTAAGAAACCAGCACCTTCTCTCTCAATAATTCGTACTATATCAACAAGCCAGAATAACCGTTTCCATTGGTGTGTTCCCCCATGTATACATAAGTAAATAAACATATCGTTTCTGGGTAAGATCGGTATAGCCTGGCCACACGCTTGTATCACGGGTAGAGTATCCCAACTTAATTTCGATTTCAGTATAGAATCACTTCCTGCTGCATTCAGTCGCCAGTGCAGTTCAACCTGCACATTAGTTTTGGAGTTGTATAAATTATAGTGATGAAATGTTTTGTCATAAACAGCTTTTTGTTTCGGAGTCTTCCATAGAATATCCGACAACTTATAGCCTACATCGAGCAAAATTTCATAGGCTTTCTGAACATCCGACTCCTGAACGATAATATCTAAATCTTTACACTCTCTTTGCGTATAGTCATCATAATAGAGTTCACCTAATAACGGGCCTTTTAAAGCAACTGCCTTTATTTTATTAGCATTCATAATTTTCAGAACCCGACAAAGTTCTGCCATATAGGAAAGCATTCTAAGCTTATTAGCTACATGCTGTTCCCTCAAGCGATTCTTTATATGTACTGGAAATGAATGATTAGTTTTTATAGTAGTATAAACAATATTCGTTACGCGATGGCATTCGGCGTTATGTAAAAAAATATCTGGATCAAATTGCTCAAAATCGCTTGGGTAAAAGGTCGATTTCGCATCTAAACATCGCAGCAGAAATTGCGTTTCCTGATTTAATCCGGCTATAAATTTACTTTTGCTGACACCTGTTCTCATGGCATTGGGAAGCCGTAATTAGTTTAAGGCTATATGGTTTTAATACATTGGCCAGCTCTAAAGTCGGAGCTAGCCAATGTGCGTCCTCGAGAAGCTTGCTTTGCTAATCGATTGATTTAACTAAACCAAGTTCCTTCATTTTAGTAAGATGTTCTTCTACATCGGCACGACATTCTGAGTAATCTACGTCATATTCTTTAAGAAGTAAGTCGCATAAATTTTCAATAGTAAGAGGACCTTCGAGTAATTCCCAGATTCTCGTAGCTACGGTATTTAACGAAAAATAGCTTCCTTTTTCGATGTCCATCATTACCAACTCATCATCTATCTGCCCAGAAATAGTTTCATGGTTTCTTATAAATCTTTTCATCCTTAATGCACTTTATTGTTACCTGTCTACCTAAAACAATACTCAGAAAAACCGATTAAGGCTACAACTTTAATTGAAAACCGTAATAATATAGTCAAGTCTCTTCCATTGAGGTGCTTATCAGTCGTTCAAAATTTTTTATTGATTTAAAATTCTTTATCAATAAAGTTTCGTATATATTGCACTTTATTCTTAGCAATTCAATTGATTGATTCAATGGGTCATCTTCGAAGGCATCGTTTCCATATTTAGCCAGGTCTACTAGTAAGTTTCTAAAACTTAGCCTATAGTCATTACCGAAAATTTCTCTATAAAGTAAATATATTTCATCTCTGAATTTCACGGCATTGTCTATTATTCTCATTGCATTCGCTTGCGTAATTTTATCTATCGAAAAATCTTTCAATAACTGGCACCGGAAAGCTGAACAAATTGATGCCCGTTTCTGATCATATATTGTGCATTTGCCACAAAAGTAAGAGCAAGGTAGTTTAAAAAATTCTCTGCCGTCTTCTTTGCTATAGTTTTGCTCAATCTTTTCCGGCAAATTCCCTTGTTCTCCTGCCTGCAAAACAGCATAGCTAAACAGTGTACCATCGCAACAAAAGCCACATTTAACACATATCTCCTGCTCATTCAATGGACTTTCAACGGCAAGGTCTTTCATAGCGTTCCTATTTAATATTGTTCACTTATTCTTCTATTGATTTCTCATAGCTTTTTGAAAGCTCATGGAGTGCCTTGAAAGCAAGAATATCACCTAATAATTTATTAGATGCTGGATATTTATCATCTTCTTCGAATTGCTTAATTTCATGTTCTACTAAGGCAAAGTCAACAAAATACAAACTTGGGTTAGCTTTAAAATCATCTATTTCATTTATAAAAAGTAGTCCCCTGTCTTTTGTCTGGCTATTTACCAAAGCAAAAAAAGCAGGATCTTTTTTGCCTAGCCTCCATCTTACGGCATTGGGCAGCAATCCCTCACTAATTTCACGAAGAATAATACGCGTATATTTACTATCTTTCACTAGTAGCTTAGAGGGGACTTTCAGTATGTATTCAACAATTCGTTTGTCTAGTAAAGGATAACGGTATTGAATTCCTGCCTTATATCCCGTAATTGTCCAACATTCTGTACGTTCAGGGAGGTGATAGTTATACAATAGGCCCAATTGATATTTTCGGCGGGAACGATAACAATAGTAACGCTTATATGTTTTTTGATGCAGCTTTCTGTATGGCTTTTTAAAAAGCCACATTGCCTTATCATAACTTTTTTTTACTGAAGATGGTATATAATTAACGGCCGGAAAAAGCACCCTAAAAACTAAATATTTAATTATTTTTCGAGGATTACTAAGTGGGTTTTTTTTAAGAAAAGTTTTCCATTGAAAATTAAACAAGAGATCGGAATCGACTCCCAGACTTCCATAACTTATAAATTCATCTCCACCATGGCCATTAAATAATAAGTTTGTCTTGTGCGTTTTTGCCATTTCCAGCACTTTTTCTTCATGAAAATACATGAAGCTGTTCATGCTATTTTTGGTTAACTCAATAAAATCATTTACTTCAACGTGAATATGCACAGGTGTAATACCTGCCATTTCACAGGTCTGTTTTACCAAATCCCTTTCATCAAGCTCATTATTAACGGGTATGCAATTAGAAGGCGACCAGGAATAACCATAAAAGGTCGATTGTTTCTCGAACTCTTTACAAGCCAGAACAGCAACGAGACTTGAATCGATACCACCACTTACATGGGCACCTGCATTAAATCGCTGATCTGCACGAATATGCACGGCATCTTTTAAAAGCGATTTAAGTTCAGAAAACATCTGTTCCTGACTCAGAGTTTTATCCGTTTTGATCCGTTCTGGCTCCCAGTATTTTTTAGTGGTCACCCCTTCTGCCGTGTATGAAAGTGAATGTCCCGCTTTCAATTTTAATACCTTCTCATTTGGCGTCAGCGTCATATCAACAACTTTATAGTCCGCTATAAAGGGGTCCATATTGATGCGAATGCCTTCTGAAAAGGTGCGACATAAGCCAATAATATCAGAAGCGAAATAGATCGATTGTCCCGTTGTTGTATAAGCAAGGGGGGCGATGCCTAAATGGTCCCGAAAAAGGTAGAAAGCATTTTTTGGCGACTCATATATAACAATGGCAAAATCGCCATTGAGGCTATTTACAAAACTGGGGCCTTCTTGTAAATAAATTTGCGCGACTAGTGCTGGTTCGGAAAGCGGGCTGGAATTTAGGTTAAATTGATGGCATAGTTCTGCTCGGTTGTAGAGACAGCCAGTCATTAATACCAATAAATCATGAGAGGTATCAATGTACAGGCAATCATCAACCGTATAAGGAAGTCTAGGGTCTAAGAAAAAACCGCCTGAAAAGTTCCTATAGTTTACATTGTGGTGTTCGCCCTCCGCCCATTCTATTGATTTTTTGAGACGATTGAGATTTGCTCTCTCAGTCGCTAAGGGCCGAGGGGAGAACACACCGTAAAGCATAGGTTACGACGGAATATCTTTTGTTTGATTATCTCCACCTCCTTTTCCTACTTCTCTGTCGCCATGCCCCTGAGACGAATAGGTGTCTTTGTTGATGTTCAGAGTTTGAACAGTGGGCTTAGCCCAAACTTTCCTGTCATTATATAATGCTTCCATAGTGTAAGATTGAGGTTAATGTTGCAGACTTAACAAAGTTAATTAAAAATTGTATAATTCATGGAAATTCCCGCCTTTTTCTACGATACCGATTTCGCCTGTTCTAAGCCAGGCATGTGCTTTTAATTTTTTATTTTCATCGAAAGCTACGCCTAACGAAAGCAGAGAATGAATATGCCGGCGTTGTAACATCCAACGAGAAGCAATGCTCATTACTATGCACTGGTTTTTCCAGAATGAGAGCCAGCGAGTACGACGAATTGCTTTTTTTATCTGTTTTAGCTGCTCTAGTTCAGGGGTTTCGTAATTCTTTTTATTAACAGACAAGATACTCACACAAAGTTTAAATGGTAGAAATAGTAAAAGAATTTTAGCTAAAAACACAAAAAATAATGCTTCCAGAAAAAGGAGTTTTTCCTTAATCGGTAATTCATTATATTTTATTAGCATTTTCATAACTCAATATTACATAATTTCAGTTGGTAAAAGCTGCTGATCCGATTTTACCATTAAAATAAGTTTTTCTAATTTAATTCGCAGTAGCTCAATTGGAATGGAAGCGGGACGAAAAACTTTTGTAACAGTTACAGCCTGGCTTATCGCAATTATTTGCTCTAGATATGCCCTTTCGCTTTCAGGCATTCCCTCTAGGTATTCACTACGATATATTTCTTTGCGAAGGGCAGAAAATTTTTCAACACCTCTCAACGGTTGAGCCCATATCTTAGGCACGTCGTGGATTTGTATAATAAATACATGGCTTAACAGTAAGACCATTTGGTTGCCTGATTCTACTGGGAAATAAAATTTACCCTGCCGGGGAAAAATCCTTTCCAAGCCCTCTTCTTTTTGATTCAATTGCAGCAGGCTATCGCTCCACAGCTTAATTCGATCTGATACGCCCCATATCTGCGGCTTTCCCCTATTAAATAGTATTGGAGTTACATCGTCGGTTAAAAAATTGGCTCCACTTAAACAGAATGAAGCAGTGAGGGATGATTTACCCACTCCCGACTCACCACAAATCATTATCCCCAAGCCCTCGTACTGAAAACAACTCCCATGTAGCGGCAGCGTTTTTCGTTGATGCAAAATTGCCCCATATACCGACCCATTCAGATACAGCTCAATAACAGACTGACTATCAGCCACATGAGGCATCACTTCAATCTGATTCCCATTGTATGCGTAAAACCTGGCAATTCCTTCTAAGTCCAGAGTATATTCAAACTGATTCAGATCGATACAACCCGTGCTATACGTTGGTTTTTTTATGATTTTCTTTTCAGTCGTTGTATCGACTTTAACGTCTTTTATGGGAAATCGGAATAACATTTTGCTAACGAAACTATTAAAACGTTTTGTTTTGAAAAAAATACTTTAAATAGCTTTTTTCTTACATTCTGATTGGAAAACCGATCCAGAATTGAATAAATGTGCGTATTAGCTTCCTGAAGGTTTTATCTGCCTTCTAATAAACAGTTTTTTATGATTATCAGGAATTTGTTCAAAATCAGCATCACTTACAACTAGTGGGGCCTGCTTCGTAAAATTGACTGGATCAAAATACCAGGGTGCACTATAATTTATATAAAGTAATGGCCTGATTTGTTCGGAAAGGTTAGGGTTTCCGCTATGAAAAATTCGATGATCCATCAAAATACAGGAACCCGTATCAACTTCAAGATCAATAAAATTTGATTTATCATTTAAAAGGCTGGAAGATGGACCACTTTTTTGACTTCCCGGCCATACCCGAGTGGGACCATTGAGCTGATTAAATGGGATTAATGGAATCAAAGCGCCTACTGCATGGGGTGGCAAAAGACTGGTAAGGGGGTGCCGGGTAAATATTCGCCCATCACAGTGGATCGCCATTGTTTTTGCACCTGGCAATGATGTAACACATGTTAAGTCACCAATAATAAAATCTCCATCAAACAATTGTTCTATAATTGGAAAAATAAACGGATTAGCATATAACTCAGGCGAATTAAATACCCCTTTTACTTCCACCGCAATTTGATACCGTTTGTCGCCAACTTGTATTATCTCTTTTGCGTTTTTATCAGTAAAACTTTGCTCATAGCGGTTCCTAAAAGCTAAATAGAGTGCATTAATATATTCTTTTGAGAAAACAGCTTTTAAAACGACATACCCATCCCGACGAAAATCTTTTAGAATAGTTTCCGGATTTGCTTCGTCAATTTGTTGACATTGATTTTCCATCGCTTGACTTGTTGCTATCGCTTTTTGCTCATTCACAAAAATTATGTCGAAACTCTGGATATTTCTGTGTCCAGGAGTCGGATGTATTTTCAGAACTGAGCCTCTAAGCCTACATTACCGGTTGACGTAATACCCAGTTTCAGCTTATCCAAACGAGACAGATCTCTTATCGGCGATGGTTTCGCGTTGTAAAGGTTCACCGACGCGGACGTAAGCTCGTTCGACCGCTCAATCATATAAAAAGCACCAATGAAAAGTCCTAGTCCAAGCAATGTTTTCGGTAAACTTCGCTTGGTGTATTCAACCTCAACATCGGGTACATTTGGTTGTGTTTTGGTTCCTATTCCTCGAATAAATGCTTTTTGTTGCTCCCCCCGAATGCCCATATAACCAATTGCCAGCCCCGATATAATCATGACCGGACCAATTGGCTTTAGTATATTTCCCCATCGGTGCTGAGCTAAAGCTTTTGGGTTTGATTGATACAGGCTCCGGACGGCAGCGTTGGATTGACGTTCGTTATTTTTATAGATAGTTGTTGTTAGCAAACCTCGTTTGGCCACGAGCGAATCGCCGAAACTGGTTATCGTAATAGCGGATTTGGCAACTACCGGAAGCGCGTTACCTGGCTGTGCCACACCAGCGAAGGTCATGAACAGCCCGAAAGCAAGTAATAGTGATCTCATGATCGATAATGAGGTGTTAATAACGTTCGGTGAGACTTGACTAAAAAGAACGTTTGGCAAAAAAACTGACACCCAGATTTTGCGTTAAAACACCGGCGTTGTCATATGCCAAAACAGCGGTAAACGTATATTTTCTGATCGGAAAAATAACTTGCTGCTGTGCCGATAGCTGATTGACATCTACTGGAACAATATAGCTCCCTAAATTTTGACTGACTGATAGTCGGGTTAACAGATCGAACTGTTTAACTCGACTTTGGACACTAAGAGAAACTGCTTTTATCCGGTTGTTGACAAGTCGGTTTGGGTTCGGGTCCAGATTTTGGGGCAAGCCCGTTGTATAGCGCAAAGGCATAATATATGGCGTACCGATGGTTTGACCTTTGTATACCCACCCATCAATATACCTCCCGTTATTCATGTAATCTTCAGCGCCCCGCAACTGTTGAATTGTGGATCTGTTCGACAGATAAGGGCCGCCCTGATTGGTTGTTTGCAGGTATTCGAGCAAAATTTTCAAAATTCCGCGGTTTGCCTGTTTGCGGGTAAATGATACTCCATGTAGACCATCCGAGATGTTGTTGAGGTAAAATAGGGCACCCGCTTCGTAAATTGACTGCTTGTAGATAAACCATTTATGACGACTGGTTTCATACTCCAGTGCTAGATCGATAGTACCTAGGTGATTACCGACCCGATTCCCACCTTCAGCAGATGCGGCATTGTTCTTTATCTCCAGTGTGTCCAGGGTATAGAGCGACTTCCCCGTAACAACAAACATATAGGTCTCCCAATCGGTGCCAAACTTTGTGATTCGAACGCCATTATCGACACGGGGATATAGCACATCGCCCCCCCACTGCACCTGGTGGTTGAACCCACCGTAAAATTTGAATCGCCAGGCAGGTTTGCCTAAGCGAAAATATAAACTCTTCTGATGCAGGTAATAATTCTTAACCGAATCAGAGGCCCCTAGCCACCCGTGCGAAAAGTTACCTTTAAGAGCGATCAACCCATTCTTTAAAATAGGGACATAGTTGGGTATCGATAGCTCAATTTTAGGAACAGGAAGTGCATTGCCCGACCAGATATATGATCCAGTACTTAGGGTTGAATCGACCAATCCAATGATTTCTCTTCTTCTCCCAGCATACAATTCAATAGCACCATACCGCACTTTTCCGTACAATTCCGATAAGAGAAACTGGTTAATTGTACCTGCATTGGCAACTGCCCTTATGCCATAACCATACGAAAAGCGGCCCTGTTTTTTGTCCGTAGCACTACGGGGAGCATACTCTTTTCTGGCTTGTGCTCTTACTGAAAAACCCTGCGATTCTAACGGAACTTCTCCATACTGATTGGATCGGACCCAGAATGGATTACTGGCTGCTGTAGACAAAAACGTTCCGGCCTCTACCTCAATGAGGGGTTTGGGGGAAACTGTCTGTGCACAGGAATGGTGGCAAATATGGAAAAATAAAGCCACGCAGGAAGCTATTTGTACAAGTTTAGACATACTTTTGTACAAGTTTTGGCACACTTTAGACCCGAAAAGACCGAATGATTAACTTCTCTCTGACTAAGAGAGTAAGGTGTTGTTTTTTAGTTTCTCAACTTTGTTTTTGTTGAGGTCTACGGATACATACATAGACAACGATTCTATTTTTACCAGGATCGTTTTCCCATGTGTAAAAACAACCTGGCCCTCCCGGCCCATAAAAGCACCCGATAAAATTCTAAGCCGATCAGCTGATGCGAAATCATGAATTTCGAGCGACTCGTGATCAAAGTCATTAAGCATGTCCTTAATCAAATCAATTTCTTTTTGCTTTACCACGGCTGGTTTCTTAAGCCAATAAAGATAGCCAACTACTCCAGGAGCCCCATAAACGACCCGGCGGTCGTTTTCATCAAGATTAACAAAGCAATAGGATTTGAACATGGGCTCCTCAACGATCTTGGTGCGATCAGACCATTTTCTGGTGACTTTTCGGAGCGGACAATAGACTTCTACTCCTCGCTGATGTAAGGATTTGGCTACCAGTTTTTCTGATCTGGATTTTGTATATAGTACAAACCAAGGCATATTGCGATGATTAAATTGGGGTGTGGCGCTAGACATAGCTAAACAAATATAATGATTCATAGGTAAGGTAAGTGATTTGCATTAAACTAATTTTTTTTATCAATTTTCTTATTTGCAAACTCTTCTATATACATTGGATATCAATTTGCAAGAATGTGAACTTGATATTTTATTAGTTAGATTATCAGTACACAATTAAAGGATATTCTATAGTAAAAATTTACTAGGCGGTATGAACTTATTTGCTTTTTGTTTGTTACCGTCCTCACCTAGTAGTATATCTATAATCTGATAAGCTGCCGTTCCATCCCCATACAGTGATACAAACGAAATCGCTGGATTTGTCTCAAAGTGAGCATAAGCGTCAAGAATGCGTTCAGGGTCGGCACCGCAGAGGATAGCTGCTCCTTCTTTCACAATTTCAATCCACTCAGTTTCAGCACGTAGTATAAGACAAGGTTTTCTAAAGAAATAGGCTTCTTTCTGAACTCCACCCGAATCCGTTATGATGCGTTGAGCGTTTTTTTCCAGAGTCGTCATTTCCAGAAAAGATACGGGTGGAATCAGTATAATACTCGGATTGGTATGAATAGCCCGATAGAGCACCGGCTCCAGTAGGGCTTTCATTTGTTTAGCTGTTCGTGGATGAAGTGGCAAAACTAATTTTACCGAATAAGTTACCGTGATAAGCTGTAGTGCCCTGAAAATACCATTCAGTCGATTACTGTCATCGGTATTTGCATTTCGATGAATCGTAACCAGGATATAATCGCCCGCCTGTACATGTAGTTTTTCCAGAATAGTTGTTCGCTGGGCCGCTAACTCAGAAAAGTGTAGACTGTTATCGTACATAATATCGCCCACCCGAAATACACCCGGACGGTCTATTGTATACGGTGGCAAGTTCGTTAGTTGGAATCCTTCTTTTTTAAGATTATCGGTGCCCGCCTGGGTTGGCGTGAACAGGTATGTAGAGACATGGTCGCTTACGATACGATTGATCTCTTCCGGCATTCTTTTGTTGTTAGACCGTAAGCCTGCTTCAATATGAACGATAGGTACCTGAATTTTTGATGCCGCAATAGCCCCCGCCAACGTTGAATTCGTATCGCCAAATATGACTACATAAGTTGGTTTCTCTTTATCGAGAATCTCCTCAATGCCCATTATCATTTTGGCGGTTTGTTGGCCGTGACTACCCGACCCTACCTGAAGATTATAGTGAGGCTGAGGAATTTCCAACTCCTCAAAAAACACAGCCGACATATTCTCGTCATAATGTTGCCCCGTATGAACCAGCACCTCCGCAACCTGATCAGCAAACTGTTGCCGGATGGCCCGGCTCAGCGCCGATGCTTTTATTATTTGCGGTCTGGCACCAATAATTGTCAATAATTTAACCATCAATCGATTGCGTGGCGGGTTGATTCATATAGAAATACTGCTTAATGACGTTTTTCGCCCGCTGAAAAACAAGCTCCCTTACCCAATAGGCTGGATTTGAGTTCCAGCGCTGCGGATGAAACGTGAACATAATCTGATCCGGCAACTGCTGATTTTGCAATCCGGCAATAACATCACGGGTGCTTTTGTAATTGTATCGATGGACCGAGTTGACTTTATCCCGAACGCTTACATTGTAACCATCCCATCGTCGGCCTGTATCGGTCAGATAGGCTACTTTTGAGAAGTCAATATCAAAATAAGGCTCCCCCCGAATGCCAAAGTCGCGATACGAATACGTTTTCCATAGGTCTTTGGAATCGTATTTTGATAGCGGACTTCCATGCATACAAATGGTTGTCACCGGAGCTAGTTTACGTAATGCCGTCAGATTCTTCCCGAAATCATCGATAGCCAGGTCTCGATTCCCCCTACAGGTGGTCAGGCATTCATAATGATACCCGATTTCATGACCCATTCGGGCTATTTCCAGGATAACCGCTTCATCCCAACTTGCGGGAATGGCCCTAAAATAATATACCCCCCTGATACCTAATTCGTACTGAATCCGGGCAAAGTTCAGTGAGTTCTGTGGCATTAAATCAACATCATGGCGCAGAATGACTGTATTGGGAGGCCCTGTCTGTAAAAATGCCCCGAACGTTGAAAAGTAATAACCAGCATTCCTGATGGCCGCTATTAATTCAATGTACATTTGTAAAGTAAAATCCATATCCGTTTCAGTACAGGTTTTCGGTTCTTACCAGGTAGATTAACAATCTCTACTGAAACGCAATGTCGGGCTTTGAATTGGCAACACTGAACGGGTAATTTATGACTAAGGCCGTCAGAAACGAGGTCAGATCCACTTTGTCGGCCAGCATTGCTTCTTTACGTATACGCCACTCCGCTTTTAGATCATTATTGAGAATAAGTTCTTTAATCATGTGCATCATAGCCTCAAAATTCTGGGGCAAAAACGAATAGCATAGTTTGTAGGTGTGCTCCAATTCATTGGGAATCGAAAGTCGGCCTGCAAACGAATTGAGCTTAACAGCCGGTGTACCCAGTAGGGCTGCTTCGGAAGTCATGGTTTGACTATCGCCAATAAACAGAGTAGCATAATATAACAGGGTGTGTATCTTTTCCGGCGATACGGGCAGTTGATACGATTTCAGGACTGGTTCAATCTCACGTTCTGTAGTGATAAAAATCCGGCCGAAATATTTCAGGAAATTGATAATTTCTATTTTTTGATCAGTCGTTAATCCCTGCGCACCAGCATCATGGTGTGCTTTAAAGGCATTAAACCGCAAAACGAAAAATGGTTCGCCCGGCTTTAATCCGATCTCACTCAAAACATTCGTATCCGGCACAAAACGATTTGGATGTAAATAAGCCAGTTCATGGTAACTCGGATGGAATAGTTGTCGGCTGCCCCTTTTCTCGTGGGACAATGCAATGGGATTGAGAATAACATCGGCATAGGAGGTGAATTTCCCAAAGATAGGGGTAGCCGCTAAATCATCGTCATCGAGCGCAAACGACTTCATCGGTGTGAGCCTCGATACAATGGGTAAAACCATAGAAACACCTATTCCGTAATCAACCCGCCGATGAATGACGATGCTCAAAACCTTAATCAGGTGAAAAAATTCGTAGAGATATTTCTTAAGAATATGGTCTTTCTTGCGGCCTGTGCTGATGTAATTGATGTCATACAATTTCAGCAGATTAGTAATCGAGTCAACGTTTTTTGCCGTAACAATCACCTCATAACCCCTACTCTTCATTTCGGCAATGAAGTGTCTGAACAAGTGTACATGGGCAGGGTGGTTGATGTCGATTAATACCTTCTTCATAGCATGGATTTATTGGTTTGTGCAAAGTCGGTAAGGTGCTGGTCAATTTTCCGCAAGTCACTCTGAATCAATCCATAATGACATGGAATTGTGAGAACCTCCCCAACGATCTGTTCGAAATTTGGGCACTCACCTTGCTGATAGCCAAACTGCATTGCCCACGATTTGGCATGTTGAAAATGCTTTCCGGCACCTACGCCTTTCTTTCGCAGGAAGCTATAGAGTTCATTTCTGCGCTGGCTGAGTAGGACTACTGCAAATGAATTACCCGTATCGTCCACATTGGCAAGCATTTTATAGTGTCTATTGTGCCCATCAATGAGGTAGCGGGCATTCTCCCGTTGTTTTATCGACATACTCTTCAGTTCAGTAAACTGCCGCTGCATGGCATAGCCAACGCTCCGATATGGTTGCCTTTCGTGCGTGGGATAGCCCGAAAGTTGCTGGCTTTTGCTGCTGAGAAAATTTTCATTCAACAGGTAGTAAAGCATGCTTTCCCCCACTCTCGTATGAATCAGGGCGTTGATAAACCGTCTGCCCGCAAATGTCAACTCCCTTATCAGTCCAGATGATTTTAATTTGCCGAGCACTGCACCTACTCGCTCAGAAGATTTCTTCCTGTTTATAACCAATAGTCCCCCACTGCCAACCGATGGAAACTTTCCGTTACCAAATGAAAAAACGGCTGCATCGAAAAAATTACCGACATGGACACCTTCATACCGACTATGAAACGCATGGGCGCAGTCTTCAATAACAGGAAGTTGACCACTCAATTGTTTTATCTGCGTTATGTGTGCAGGTATACCAAATGTATGCGTAACAATCAGTGCATCTAAGCCCGGAAGTTTCCTTTGCAAATCATCGTAATCGAGACTTAACTGTTCATTAATGTCAATGAATACGGGCTTACAGTTTGCCGCTGCAATTGCCGCCAACACCGATGAGCATGTGTAGGGCTGGATGCCAATTTGTGCCCCCGGTTTTAGATCAAATGCCAGTAAGGCGTATTTAATACCCACTCGTGCACTGTCAACGAAATAAATGTCAGCGCCTGGAAATAAATCGTTTAGGTAACTGGCATTTGGTTTCTTATTGAACAGTTGGCCCGTAATGCAGTCCCAGGTATCCCGCAACGAGTATGAATAGTTGAACCGGGGAATCATCGTTTGGCGCACTGCCACCATTTAAATAATTGCGTCATCAGCCGAAACAGAATAGGAAAATGAACGCATTCATATCGACCGAAACTCACCAGAGTACCGCCAAACTTTTTTTTATAATCCCGTACCCCGTAAGGTACATTTGGTTTACCGGCACCACCAAAATCGAAATGGGAAAAGCCATTCATTTTAGCCCAGTTGAAAACCGCCCAGGGTAGCAAATCATTGGGGTATTTGTTGTAATAACGACTGTATGCACCCGCGTAGTAGTCGTACAAGGTATCTCCCCAGGCAATGCAAAGCATACAGCCGATAATCCGATTCTCCCACACCGCTGTAAAAATCCGCAATCCGATTTTCTCCGTCGAGTGCTGCAACATGACTTTGAAATGGCCAAAATCGGGTAGTGGTAACTTGGCCCGATGATACACTTCGGTTAAGATGTCGTAGCAATGTGTCAATGTTTCGAGTGTGGCCACCATTTCAACCCGACACCCTTCTTTTTCGGCTCGCCTGATTTCATTCCGCCTTTTTGAGTGCATGTCTTTCCAAAGCTCCTCCTCCGTTTGAGTTAAATCCACAAGAATGTTCAAATGGTCTTCATATCCGAACCCATTGGCCAGAAATACCGCCCGAGACGCAGTCGTATCCCGGATGTTCCGCATCTGTGTATAAAGGCTTTGGGGGCTTTTTATCCGGTACGTGGCTAACAGACCATTTAGGATCGGCTCATCCTGGTTTCTTACAAGTGGCCCACCAATGATCAGATTCCGACTCGTCAAAAAGCGCATAAAAGGAAGGTTGATCTGTACCTGCTGGCAAACCAGTAACACACCAACGATACTACCTTCCTGTTTCGCGATTATGAAAAATGGGCGAAGTTTCTTAGATGTAAGCGATAGTTTATAAAAAACCGGCGATTGAAAAAAATGGAAGCCTGGGTTAGCGTCAATAAACGAATTAATCGTTCGTTCGTCGTCCGGCGTTACCTGCTGCAAAAGGGTATACTCGTACATCAACTAGTACTCTTCCATTTTATATTTTATAAGTACTAACCATGAATGTAATTGATGACAAACCTATAAGCCGGGCTGCCGATGCGCCGGGCCGCCCAATGCTGTCAACTTAAGCATCAAGTTGCTCTTCTTCGATTAATTTGGGGCTTTCTAGGCCTTTTCCGTTGGCGGCTAAATGCTCGGTTTGGCTTCGACAACG